>NZ_LBJZ01000190.1:0-185773 GCF_028128935.1 Bradyrhizobium sp. CCBAU 11361 | reverse complement strand
AAGAGTCACTATCCCCGCCGTGCCGCTTCCAGCGCCTGCGGCGTGTCGATGTCGAGGAAGGCGCTCTCGCCGTCGACGGGCACTTCGGCGACCGCCTCGGTGTGCTTGGCGATCAGATGACGCGCGCCGACGTCGCCGTCGAGGGTCATCAATTCCCTGAAGAAGCGGCGCGACCACAGCACGGGATTGCCGCGGCGGCCTTCGCTGACGGGCACGACGATCAGATTGCCGCGGTCCGGCGCGAAGCTGTCGATGAGACGGTCGATCAGGCCGGCATCAATCAGCGGCATGTCGCCGAGGCAAACCACGGCGCCGTCGCAAGCTTCAGACACGGCCGCGATGCCGGCCTTGACCGAGCTCGCGATGCCGCCGGCGAAATCCGGATTCCTGGCGAATCTCACCTTCAGGCCTTGCAGCGCCTGCTCGACCAGCTCGGTCTGGTGGCCGGTGACAACGATCACCTCGGATGCCTTCGAAGCCAGCGCCTGCTCGGTCGCGATCCGCACCAGCTTCTTGCCGTCGAGCTCGGCGAGCAGCTTGTTCGGACCGCCCATGCGGGTCGAACGGCCCGCCGCGAGCACGATGGCCGCGACCCGGCTGTTGCCCTCGATCTCCGGCGTCGCGCGGGGCTGCGGGCGCGTCACGATCTCCATCAGGAGCCCGCCGACGCCCATGCCCATCAGCTCGGCGCGCGTCACTTTGATGCCGGCAAGCAGCCGCATCAGCACCCAGTCGAATCCATTTTCGACCGGCGAGCGCGCGCAGCCCGGCGCGCCCAGCACTGGCACGCCGCCGGCCCGCGCGATCAGCAAGAGATTGCCGGGATCGACCGGCATGCCGAAATGCTCGATCTCGCCGCCGATGCCCGTGACGGCCGCGGGGATGACGTCGCGACGGTCGGCGATCGCGGAGGCGCCGAACACGATGACCAGTTCCGCGCCGAGTGCGAGCAGCTCCTTGATCGCGGCCGACAGTGCATGCTCGTCATGCTGGACCCGCCGCTCGGCGATGATGCTGGCGCCGGCCGGCGCGAGGCGCTCGGCGGTGACGCGCAGCGTCTTGTCGATCACCTTGGAGGACAGGCCCGGCAGCAGCGTCGAGACCACGCCGACGCGCTGGATGACGTAGGGGGCGATCTTCAGGACGTCCCTGCCGGCGGCCTTCACCGCGGCATCGCGCAGGGCGCCCTCGACGCCGAACGGGATGATCTTGACGGTGCCGACCATCTCGCCCTCGACCACCGGCTTGTAGGCGGTGAGCGTCGCAAAGGTGATGGCCTCGTCGATATTGTTGATGCGGTCAACGGCGGCGCGGTCGATCACCAGCACGCCCGGGCGCGCGGCGAACAGATTGGCGCGGCCGGTGAAGGCGCGCTCGACATGGATGCCCTCGCCGCCCACCGCAAGCGCGATGCTGGCGGCCGCGACGTCCTCGGAGACGTCGCCCTCCTCCATCCGCACCACCACGACGTCCTTGATGCCGGCGCGCTCCAGCGCCTCGACCTCGGCAGGGCCGATCGTCGTGCCTTTCTTCAGCACCAGCGGTCCCTGGCGCAGGGTGTGGACGGTCACCCCGCCGATCGCATCCCTGGGGCTCGCCGGGCCGAATTTCATGCCGCTACTTCTTTTTCTTTGGGTGGCAGCCGAAGCACCGCGGTGATCTCGGCCATGATCGACACCGCGATCTCCGACGGCGAGACGGCGCCGATCGCAAGGCCAATGGGCGCGTGGATGCGCGCGATGTCGCTGTCCTTGGCGCCCTGCGCCCGCAACCGGTCACCGCGCTTGGCATGGGTCTTCCGCGAGCCCAGCGCGCCGATGTAGAAGCAGCCGCGCTCGAAGGCGTGCAGCAGCGCGGGATCATCGATCTTGGGATCGTGCGTCACCGCGACGAACGCCGTGTAGGCATCGACGTTGAGCGGCGGCAGCGCGGTGTCGGGCCATTCGGCCACCAGCGGAATGTCGGGGAAGCGCTCTGCGCTTGCAAAGGCCGTGCGCGGATCGACGACGGTGACGTCGTAGCCGAGCGAGCGCGCCAGCGGCGCCAGCGCCTGACTGATATGGACCGCGCCGACGATGACGAGCTTTGCGGTCGGCGCGTAGACGTTGAGGAAGAGCTTCTTGCCGCCGACCTCGACATTGGCGCTCTTGCCCATGCGAAGCTGTTTTTCGAGCTCGACGCGCAGCGGGTCCTTGGCAAAATCCGCAGCCCTGACCAGGCGCTGCTCGCCGCTCTCGGTGTCCGTCACCAAGATCGCGGGACGGCGCGCGGCGCGCTCGGCATTGAGTTCGTGCAAAATCGCGAGCTTCACGGCTAGCCGACCTTCTCGACGAAGACGCGGATGGTGCCGCCGCAGGACAGCCCGACATTCCAGGCGGTCTCGTCGGCAACGCCGAACTCCAGCATCTTCGGCTTGCCGCTCTCGATCACGTCCATGGCCTCGGTGACCACGGCACCCTCGACGCAGCCGCCGGAGACGGAGCCTAAGAACGTGCCCTCGTCGTTGATGACGAGGCTCGAGCCCGCCGGGCGCGGCGCCGAGCCCCAGGTCTCCACCACGGTGGCGAGCGCGACGCCACGGCCGGCCTTCTGCCAGTCCTCCGCCGCCTTCAGAATGTCCTCGTCGCGATCGAGCATGGGGTAACCTCTCAAGCTGCGGAACGGATCAGGCTGCGGTGATGCGGCGGCAGCGGCCGGGAGAGCGTCGTGATCAGCTCCTGGATCGAACTCAAATTATGTACCGGGCGGAATTCGTCAACGTGCGGGAGCATCATTTTGATGCCCTGCGCCTTGGCCTCGAAGCCGCCGAAACGCAACAGCGGGTTGAGCCAGATCAGCCGCCGGCAGGAGCGGTGCAGCCGGTCCATCTCGAAGGCGAGCCTGGAATCGGCCTCCCGCTCCAGCCCATCGGAGATCAGGAGCACGATGGCGCCCTGGCTCAGCACGCGGCGCGCCCACAATTTGTTGAAGTTGTGCAGCGAGGCCGAGATCCGCGTGCCGCCGGCCCAGTCCTCGACCGAGGCCGAGCAGCTCGCCAGCGCCTCGTCGGGATCGCGCTGGCGCAGCGCGCGGGTGACGTTGGTGAGGCGGGTGCCGAACAGGAACACCGAGACGCGCTTGCGCGCATCGCCGATGGCATGGAGGAAATGCAGGAACAGGCGGGTGTATTCGTTCATCGAGCCCGAGATGTCGAGCAGCGCGACGATCGGCGCCGGCTTCTCGATCCGCCCGAGCCGATGGATGTCGATGATGTCGCCACCGGTGCGCAATGACGCACGCAGCGTGCGGCGCAGGTCGAGGCGCAGGCCTCGGGAATCGGGCCGGTGCCGGCGCGTCAAGAGCTCGGCCTGTGGCAGCCGCATCCGCTCGACGGCGTGCAAGGCCTCGGAGATCTCCGCCGCGCTCATCTGCGCAAAATCCTTCTTCTGAAGGATTTCCTTGTCGGACACGGACAGGCGCAGATCCTGCTCCTGGTGCTGCGGCGTCTCCGTCATGCGCGGCTGCGACATCGCTTCCTGCACACGCCGCGCGCCGGCCTGCGGCTTCTTCTTGGCCTGATCCGGCAGCGGCACCGAATCCAGCATGTGCTTCCACTCCTCCGAGGCGCGGAAGAACAGGTTGAAGGCCTGCTTGAAGATCAGCGCATGCTCGTGGCGCTTGACGAAGATCGCCTCCAGCGTGGTGAAGACGTCGGCCCGGTTGCCGATGTCGATCACCTCAAGCGCATTCATGGCATCGATCACCGCGCCCGGCCCGACCGGCATGCCCGCCGCGCGCAGCGCGCGGGCGAAGCCGACGATGTTGTCGGCAAACTGCTCGGTCTGCTCGGGTGCCAGGTGGTTGATGGCCATGGTTCGTATCCATCCCCTCGTCATTCCGGGGCGCGCCCTCTTGGGCGCGAGCCCGGAATCCATTTACCCGCGGTCCTCGTGGCTCCAATGGATTCCGGGTTCGCGCTGACGCGCGCCCCGGAATGACGAGCTAACTTTGCCGCGAGATCAATCCTCGCTCGTCGCTTCCTTCAGCACCTTCTGCAGGGTGTCGCCCTGCATCCGGGTGATGTCGTCCTGGTACTTGAGCAGCGCGCCCAGCGTGTCGCCGACCACTTGCGGGGTCAGCGAGCGGGCGTCGAGCTCGGACAGCGCGGTGGCCCAGTCGATGGTCTCGGCGACGCCCGGAGACTTGTAGAAGTCCTGGTTGCGCAGCGCCTGGACGAAGCGCACCACCTGCTGCGACAGCTTCGCGGAGATGCCGGGCACGCGCGTCTTGACGATCGCAAGCTCGCGCTCGGCGGCCGGATAATCCACCCAGTGATAGAGGCAGCGCCGCTTCAGCGCGTCGTGGATCTCGCGGGTGCGGTTGGAGGTGATGATGACGATCGGCGGATGCGGCGCCTTCACGGTGCCGAATTCGGGGATCGTCACCTGGAAGTCGCTGAGGATTTCCAGGAGGTAAGCTTCGAACGCCTCGTCGGCGCGGTCGAGCTCGTCGATCAGGAGCACCGGCGGGCCGGCAACGTCGGGCTCCAGCGCCTGGAGCAGCGGCCGCTTGATCATGTAGCGGTCGGCGAAGATGTCGCTCGACAGTTGATCGCGATCGGTGTCGCCGGCGGCCTCCGCCATCCGGATCGCGATCATCTGCGCGGCGCTGTTCCACTCGTAGACCGCGGAGGAGACGTCGAGGCCTTCGTAGCACTGCAGGCGGATCAGCTTCCGCCCCAGCGCCGCGGACAGCACTTTTGCGATCTCGGTCTTGCCGACGCCGGCCTCGCCTTCGAGAAACAGCGGCCGACCCATGCGCAGCGACAGGTAGGTCACCGTCGCCAGCGATCGCTCCGCGAGGTAGCCGCGCGACGTGAGGAGTTCGAGCATCGCATCGACCGATGCCGGCAGGGCCGCTGAAGTCATGAAAGGGCCAGTCTCGTTTACGCCCTCACCGGGGCAAGTCGTTGGGCCAATTGGTGAGGCCCATCATTCCTTGGCATTGGCGGCGTCAACGGCCCGCCGCGTCAGCACCCCGATGAGGTGCGCGCGGTATTCGGCACTGCCGTGGATGTCGCTGTTGAGACCCTCGGCCGGCACCTCGATGCCATCGAGCGCCTTCGCCGAGAAGCGCTTCTTCAGGGCTTCCTCGAACGCGGTGACGCGGAACACGCCTTCGGAGCCGGCGCCGGTAACGGCAACGCGCACGTCCGAAGGACGCCGCGCCACGAACACGCCGACCAGCGCGTAACGCGAGGCCTGGTTGCGGAATTTGACGTAGGCGGCCTTCTTCGGCAGCGGGAACATCACCTTGGTGATGATCTCGTCGGCCTCGAGCGCCGTCGTGAACAGCCCCTGGAAATACTCTTCGGCCTTGAGGCGACGCTTGTTGGTGACGATGGTGGCGCCGAGCGCCAGCACCGCAGCCGGATAGTCCGCGGTCGGATCGTTGTTGGCGAGCGAGCCGCCGATCGTGCCCTTGTGGCGCACGGCGGGATCGCCGATTCCGCCGGCAAGGCTCGCGAGCGCCGGGATCGCTTCGCCCACGATGGCGGAGGTCGCGACCTCAGCGTGCCTGGCGGTGGCGCCGATCACCAGCGAGCGGCCCTTCATCTCGATCGTGTTGAGCCCCTCGATGTGGGAGAGGTCGACCAGATGCGGCGGGCTGGCGAGGCGCTGCTTCATGACGGGAATCAGCGTGTGACCGCCGGCGATCACCTTGGCGTCTTCGTTCTTCACCAGGAGGTTGGCGGCCTGCCGGACCGTCCCGGGGCGATGATATTTGAATTCGTACATCTGAATGTCCTGATCGCGGGATGCGCGCGTGTCGATTTAGGCGAGGTCGGATTTCGCCATCGCCTTGGCGCCGGCGGAAATCGAGGTGACGATGTTCTGGTAGCCGGTGCAGCGGCAGAGATTGCCTTCCAGCTCCTCGCGGATGGTGTGGTCGTCGACCTCGTGGCCCTTGCGATGAACGATGTCGATCGCGGTCATGATCATGCCGGGCGTGCAGAAGCCGCACTGCAGGCCATGGTGCTCGCGGAAGGCTTCCTGCATCGGATGCAGCGGCGCACCATCGGCGGCCAGCCCCTCGATCGTCTTGACCTCGTGGCCGTCGGCCATCACGGCAAGCGTGGTGCAGGACTTCACGGCCTTGCCGTCGAGATGCACGACGCAGGCGCCGCACTGCGAGGTGTCGCAGCCGACATGGGTGCCGGTCAGCCGCAGATTCTCGCGCAGGAACTGCACCAGAAGCGTGCGGGGATCGACGTTGGCCGTCACAGGATTGCCGTTCACGATGAGGGAGATTTTTGCCATAAGCACTCTCTATCAGCGCCCCGACGGGTCCCGTCGAAGCGGTTCTTATAATTATTCCAACCCATCATATGGGCCATTATGGCCCGGGGCAACATCGCCCCGGACGCAAGGCGCCATGCCGAAAGGCGATAGCCTTCAGCCCTGTACCGCCTTGGCGAAGTTCGCGAAAAACTCGTCGGCCAGCTTCTTGGCGGCGCCGTTGATGAGGCGCTGTCCGAGCTGCGCCAACTTGCCGCCGATCTGCGCCTCGACGTCGTAGGAGAGCAGCGTGCCGCCGTCCTTCTCCGCGAGGTTGACCACGGCGCCGCCCTTGGCGAAGCCGGCCACCCCGCCCTCGCCTTCGCCGGAGATCTTGTAGCCGTTCGGCGGATCGAGATCGGAGAGCGTCACCTTGCCCTTGAAGCGCGCCGACACCGGGCCGACCTTCATTTTGGCTGTGGCGCGAAAGCCGCCGTCGTCGGTCTTCTCCAGCTCCTCGCAGCCGGGGATGCAGGCCTTCAGCACCTCGGGATCGTTGAGCTTGGCCCACACAGCCTCGCGCGGCGCCGCAAGCTGGACTTCGCCGTTCATCGTCATGGCCATGGGGTGCCTCCCGGGATCGTGCAACTATAATGCTGTTCAAGTAACGCACGGGGGCCGCAAAGGAAAGGGCGGCCTCCGGTCACGTGCAATGCATATTCGCAACTGCAAAAAATCTTGTGCGGTCGGTTTTGGATTGGCACAGGCGAGCCATGATGGTTAGGTCCCGCGCAACATGAGCACAGCCCTCTCCCCCCTGCTCGCGCCGATGCTGTCGAGCACCGCCATGCGCGCCGTCTGCGACGACCGCTCCACCCTTCAGTACATGCTCGATTTCGAGGCAGCCCTCGCCCGGGCCGAGGCCGCCACCGGCGTGATTCCCGCCGCCGCCGTGGGCCCGATCGAAGCCGCGTGCAAGGCGGAGACCTTTGACATGGCCGCGCTGGCCGAGGCCGCGACGCGGTCCGGCAATCTCGCGATTCCCCTGGTCAAGGCGCTGACCGCCAATGTCGCCAAGGCCGACGCGGAGGCCGCCCGCTACGTGCATTGGGGCGCAACCAGCCAGGACGTCATCGACAGCGCGACCATGCTCGCACTGCGTGCCGGCATCGGTGCACTCGACGCCGACCTCAGCCGTGCCATCAAGGGCTTTGCCGCACTGGCGCGCAATCATCGCAACACCGCCATGGTGGCGCGGACCTGGCTCCAGCATGCGTTGCCGATGCCGTTCGGGCTCAAGGCCGCCGAATATGCGGCAAGCCTTGCCCGCGCCCGCTGCCGCCTCAGGCGGCTCTCCCGCGAGGGCCTCGCGCTGCAATTCGGCGGCGCGGCCGGCACGCTCGCGGCCCTCGGCGACAAGGGGCTCGTCGTTGCGGAGCGACTGGCGCGGGAGCTCAACCTGCCGCTGCCAGAAGCGCCCTGGCACACCCATCGCGACCGCATCGCGGAAGCCGCATCGGCTCTTGCGATTCTCGCTGGCAGCTGCGGCAAGATCGCACGCGACGTCTCGCTGATGATGCAGACCGATGTCGCCGAGGCGTTCGAGCCGGCCGGCGAAGGCCGCGGCGGCTCCTCGACCATGCCGCACAAGCGCAACCCGGTCGCGGCCGCAAGCGCGCTGGGATGTGCGACCATGGCCCCGCAGCTCGCCGCGACGATTTTTGCCGCGCAGGTGCAGGACCACGAGCGCAGCGCCGGCCCCTGGCACGCGGAATGGCCGACGCTGCCGCAATTGATGCTGGTCACCTCGGGCGCGCTCGCCGCCATCGTCGACATCGCCGAGGGCCTCGACGTCGATGCCGCGCGCATGCGCAGCAATCTCGATGCGACGCACGGTTTGATCATGGCCGAGGCGATCACCTTCGCGCTGGCCGAGACCATCGGCAAGAGCGATGCGCATCTTCTCATCGAGGCCGCGAGCAAGCGCGCAGTCGCCGAGAAGAAGCATCTGCGCGAGGTGCTGTCAGGCGATTCGCAGGTCACCGCGCATCTTTCGCCGGAAAAAATTGCGGCATTGTTCGAGCCGATGGCCTATCAAGGGGCGTCGCAGGCCCTGATCGACCGCCTGCTCGCTTCACTGGATCTCTCCTGATGTCATTGCCGGGCTTGACCCGGCAATCCATCATCCAGGATGGATTCATTTCTAGATGGATGCGCGGGTCAAGCCCGCGCATGACGAGGAAAATCCCATGCCCATGATCGATGCCGACGGTTGCCTGATCAACGTCTCCGTCGAGGGCCGCGACGGCGGGCCGACCCTGATGCTGTCCAATTCGCTCGGCTGCACGCTTCAGATGTGGGAGCCGCAGATGAAGGCGCTGACGCAGGTCTTCCGCGTCATCCGCTATGACCGCCGCGGCCACGGCAAGTCGAACGTTCCCCCCGGCCCCTATACGATGGAGCGCTTCGGCCGCGACGTGCTGGCAATCCTCGACGATCTCAACATCGAGAAGGTGCATTGGTGCGGCCTGTCGATGGGCGGCATGGTCGGGCAATGGCTGGGCGCGAATGCGCCGGAACGCTTCGGCAAGCTGATCCTCGCCAACACCTCCTGCTACTACGCCGAGCCGACCAAATGGCTGGAACGCATCGATGCCGTGAAGAAGGGCGGCATCGCGGCGGTGGCCGATGCGGTGATCGCGGGCTGGCTCACCCAGGATTTCCGCGAGCGCGAGCCCGACATCGCCGCCCGGATGAAGGCGATGCTGCTCGCCTCCCCCGTCGAGGGCTATCTCGCCTGCTGCGAGGCGCTCTCGACGCTCGACCAACGCGAGCTGCTGCCAAAGATCAAGAGCCCGACATTGGTGATCGCCGGCCGCCACGACATGGCGACGCCGATATCCGCGGGCGAACTGATCCGCTCAAACATTCCCGGCGCGAGCATGACCATCATCGACGCCGCCCATATTTCCAATGTCGAGCAGCCCCACGCGTTCACCGATGCGGTGGTGGGGTTCCTGACGCAGCGTTGATTGCGCCTATCGTCATTCCGGGGCGATGCAAAGCATCGAACCCGGAATCTCGATCGGCATTCACAACCTCGAGATTCCGGGTTCGCCTCTTCGAGGCGCCCCGGAATGACTCATCCGGAGAAACACCATGGACGACCAGAAGCGCCGCGATGCCGGCATGAACGTGCGCCGCAAAGTGCTGGGCAATGCCTGGGTCGACAAGTCGATCGCGGGTCGCAATGCCTTCAACACCGATTTCCAGGACCTGATCACCCGCTACGCCTGGGGCGAGATCTGGACACGGCCGCATTTCGACGAGCGCACCCGGCGGGTGCTTGTGATCGGCACCATGGTCGCGCTCGGGCAATGGGACGAATTCCGCCTTCATGTGCGCGCGGCACTCGCCGAAGGCGGCTTCACCCCCGACGACATCAAGGAAATCTTGCTCCAGCAGGCGATCTATTGCGGCGTGCCGGCGGCGAACCACGCCGTCAAGGAAGCCTCAGCGATTGTGCAGGAGCTCGGCCTGCTCAAGACCTAGCGGCGCGGCGGCCTCGACGGCCTTTGGCGCCGCCACGGGCCGCTCGATCACCATCACGATCGCAGCCCCCAGCAGCAGCAAGAGCTCGGTGGCGTGCAGCCGGAGCGCGGCCATCTCGCCGACCTTCGAGGCCATGACCATGCTCGCAAACGAGATCAGGCTGCCGATCGCCAGCGCAATGCCGAGCGCCTCGTCACTGCCGCCAGTCCTGCGGATGCGGGGAATGCACAGCAGCACGAGGTAGATCGCGAAGAACGCCACCACGGTCAGCCGTCCCAGTGCCAGCAGCCAGGCCGCGCGCACCGTGTCCATCCCCGCCATCTGGAGATGGTCGCTGAGGAACAGCGCCACCGCGACGCTCGGCCGCTCGTAGAGGCCGTGCACCGGCGCCACCATGATGTTGAAGGCAACCAGCGTCCAGGCCGGGATGAAATAGGCCGCCAGCAGCGCGCCATTGACCGTGTCGATCCGCCAGTTCCTGAACATGCCGCTTCCCGCTTCGCCTGCTACGCAGCCTTCAATGGGAAGGCTTTGCCGGGAGCTAACTCGCATCAGTCTGTGGCGGCAATTTAAACCCTTTGTTTACCTTAACCGCCCGGCGGGCGGCGCCCCAAACGAAAGAAGCCCCGCCTTTCGGCGGGGCCCGTCCTCACTCACTCCTGCTCACTCGCAACTGCTCACTGAGCTCCCAACTAGTCGTCCTGACCGTGCTGGCCACCCTGCTGGCCGGGGCGGCTACCCTGGCGCATCGGGTCATCCTGCCGCTGCTGTCCGGGTTTCTGCCCGCCGCCCTGCTGCTGCCCTGGCTGCTGACTTGGCTGCTGACTTGGGCGCTGCTGACCGGGGTTCTGACTCTGCTGACCCGGATTCTGGTTCTGCTGCTTCGTCATCGGGGGGAACTCCCTTGTTGGACGTCAGAGGGAAAGTAACAACGGGCCCAGGATTTGGTTGCCGTGCGGAACCCGGTTCCTCGCAGCTGCGGAACCGGGGGAGATGACGTCCGTCACCAAATGAGTTCTGTACAAGCCCTTATGCCTAGGCCTGCACTGTTGCGGCCGCCAGTTCCCTCCTGTTACAAAACGAGAAGAATGCTCAAGGGCTGCCGGGGCCCGAGAAGAAACTCAATCACTCTCTCTCGAAGAGCTCCCTTTGAGCCGCGTCAGGTTTGGTAAACGGCAGCCTATGGATTATTTCGCCCAGCAGCTCATTAACGGCCTCGTGCTCGGCTCCATCTACGGCCTGATCGCGATCGGCTACACGATGGTCTACGGCATCGTCGGCATGATCAACTTCGCCCATGGCGACGTCTTCATGATCGGCGGCTTCATAGCCCTGATCACCTTCCTGATCCTGATCTCGCTCGGCCTGACCGCGATCCCGGTGATCCTGCTCGTCGTGCTGCTGGTCGCGATGGCGATCACGGCGCTCTATGGCTGGACCATCGAGCGCATCGCCTACCGGCCGCTGCGGCATTCCTTCCGCCTCGCCCCGATGCTGTCGGCGATCGGCATGTCGTTCGTGCTGACCAACTATTCGCAGGTGGCGCAAGGCGCCCGCGTCAAGCCGATCCCGCCCTTCATCACCGGCGGCTACACGCTGCATGAGAGCGCGGACGGCTTCGTCATCCAGCTCTCCAATATCCAGATCATGGTGGTCATCACCACCATCGTGCTGCTGGCGATCTTCACCTGGCTGGTGTCGCGCACGCGGCTCGGGCGCGACATGCGCGCCTGCGAGCAGGACCAGACCATGGCGGCCCTGCTGGGCGTCGACGTCGACCGCACCATCTCCATGACCTTCGTGATCGGCGCCGCGCTCGCCGCGGTCGCGGGTTTCATGTACCTGCTCTATTACGGCCTGGTCGACTTCTTCATGGGCTTCGTTGCCGGCATCAAGGCCTTCACGGCGGCCGTGCTCGGCGGCATCGGCTCGCTGCCCGGCGCCATGCTCGGCGGTCTTGCGATCGGCCTGATCGAGACGTTCTGGTCGGCCTATTTCTCGGTCGAATACAAGGACGTCGCGGCATTCTCGATCCTGATCGTCGTGCTGATCTTCATGCCGACCGGCCTGCTCGGCCGTCCCGAAGTCGAAAAAGTCTGACGGACCGCCGCGTGACACCCATCCCGCACAAGACCACGCACGCGAGCCGCACCGCCGGCTTGACCTACATCCTGAAAAAATCCCTGCTCAGCGCACTGGTCGCGCTGGTGCTGTTCTCACTGATGGTCGGCGTCCGAACCGAGGCCGGCGCCGACGGCCAGCTCACCTATTGGACGCGTTTCGGCGAGGTCGCAGCGCTCGTCGCCGGCGTGTTCGGAGGCTCCATCGTCATCGAGCTGCTCCGGCAATGGATCGGCCCGGCCGGCGCCGAGAAGCTGGTGCCGCCTGCGGTGCAGAGCGGGATGTCGTTCGTCGGCCGCTACCTCGCGCCCGCGCTCTTGATCTTCACGCTGCTGGTGCCTGTGATCTTCTATAACCAGCGCTACATCCTCGACCTCGCGATCCTCGTGCTCACCTATGTCATGCTGGGCTGGGGATTGAACGTGGTGGTCGGCCTCGCCGGCCTGCTCGATCTCGGCTACGTCGCCTTCTATGCGGTCGGCGCCTATTCCTACGCACTGCTTGCCACCAATTTCGGCTGGTCGTTCTGGGTCTGCCTGCCGCTCGCGGGCATCCTCGCCGCGTTCTGGGGCGTGCTGCTCGGCTTTCCCGTGCTGCGCCTGCGCGGCGACTATCTCGCCATCGTGACGCTCGCCTTTGGCGAGATCATCCGGCTCGTCATCATCAACTGGCAAAGCCTGACCGGCGGCCCCAACGGCGTCCCCGGCATTCCCCGCCCCTCCTTCTTCGGCATCCCGCTCGACAACAGCGACGACGGGCTCGCCGCCAAGCTCGGCATCGAGTACTCGCCGACCCATCGCATCGTCTTCCTGTTCTATTTGATCCTGGCGCTCGCGCTGCTCACCAACTGGGTGACGATCCGCCTGCGCCGCCTGCCGATCGGCCGCGCCTGGGAGGCCTTGCGCGAGGACGAGGTCGCCTGCCGCGCGCTCGGCATCAACACCACGACCACCAAGCTGACCGCGTTCGCGACCGGCGCGATGTTCGGCGGCTTTGCCGGTGCGTTCTTCGCGACGCGCCAGGGCTTCATCAGTCCGGAATCGTTCACCTTCCAGGAATCGGCGCTGGTGCTGGCCATCGTCGTGCTCGGCGGCATGGGCTCGCAACTCGGCGTGGCGCTTGCCGCGCTGGCCATGATCGGCGGCTTCGAGCTGTTCCGCGGCCTCGAGACCTACCGCATGCTGGTGTTCGGCATGGCCATGGTGCTGATCATGATCTGGCGGCCGCGCGGCCTGATCGGGCATCGCGCGCCGACCGTGTATTTGACCAAGGCGCAGGCGATCTCCTCCGACCTCGTCAAGGAAGGGCACGGATGAGCGGCGACAAGATTCTCAGCGTCGACCAGCTGACCATGCGCTTCGGCGGCATCGTGGCCGTGCAGGACCTGTCGTTCTCGGCCGAGCGCAAGAAGATCACCGCGCTGATCGGGCCGAACGGCGCCGGCAAGACCACCGTTTTCAACTGCATCACCGGCTTCTACAAGCCGAGCGGCGGTTCCATCCGCCTCGCCCATGACGACGGCAAGATCATCGCGCTGGAGCGGCTGAACGATTTCCGCATCGCCAAGCAGGCCAAGGTGGCGCGCACCTTCCAGAACATCCGCCTGTTTCCCGGCATGACCGCGCTGGAAAACCTGATGGTGGCGCAGCACAACGCCTTGATGCGGGCCTCCGGCCTCACCTTCCTCGGCCTGATCGGTGCGCCCGGCTATCGCGATGCCGAGAAGCGCGCGATCGATCTGGCCACCGACTGGCTCAGGCGGGTCAACCTGCTCGACCGCGCCGACGATGCCGCCGGCAATTTCGCCTATGGCGACCAGCGACGGCTCGAAATCGCGCGGGCGATGTGCACCGAGCCCGCGCTTCTGTGCCTGGACGAGCCCGCAGCCGGCCTCAACGCGCGCGAGAGCGCCGCCTTGAGCGAGCTCCTGCTCTCGATCCGCAACGAGCTCGGCACCTCGATCCTGCTGATCGAGCACGATATGTCGGTGGTGATGGAGATCTCCGACCACATCGTGGTGATGGACCACGGCGTGAAGATCGCGCAAGGCACGCCGCGCCAGGTTCGCGACGATCCCAAGGTGATCGCCGCCTATCTCGGCGCCGACGAGGAAGAGGCGGTCGCCGTGATGGAGGGCGGGTCGTGACTTCGGCGCCCACTCCCCTGCTCGCGATCCGCAGCCTTCGCGCCGCCTACGGCAAGATCGAGGCGCTGAAGGGCGTCGACGTCGAGATCAATGCCGGCGAGATCGTGGCGCTGATCGGCGCCAACGGCGCCGGCAAGTCGACGCTGATGATGACGATCTTCGGCAAGCCGCGGGCCCGCGCCGGCCAGATCCTGTACGAGGGCCGCGACATCACCGACGTGCCCACCCACGAGATCGCGCATTTGCGCATCGCGCAATCGCCGGAGGGACGGCGCATCTTCCCGCGCATGAGCGTGGCGGAAAACCTCCAGATGGGGGCCGACGCCACCGGATGCACCGATTCCGAACGCGACGCGACGCTGGCACGCGTCTTCTCGCTGTTTCCGCGGCTGAAGGAGCGCTACGCCCAGCGCGGCGGAACCCTGTCCGGCGGCGAGCAGCAGATGCTGGCGATCGGCCGCGCCTTGATGAGCCGTCCCCGCCTGCTCCTGCTCGACGAGCCCTCGCTCGGGCTCGCGCCGCTGATCGCGCGCCAGATTTTCGACGCGATCCGCACCCTGAACCGGCAGGACGGCCTGACCGTCCTGATCGTCGAGCAGAACGCCAACCATGCGCTCAAGCTCGCCCATCGCGGCTATGTCATGGTCAACGGCCTGATCACGCTGGCCGGGACCGGCGCCGAGTTGCTGCAGCGCCCGGAGATTCGCGCCGCCTATCTGGAAGGCGGCCGACACGGCTGAGGCGGGCCACGTGCGTCCGAATGGGGCGAGATATCTGCGCCGATGCCCGTATTTTGCCGGTGACTTCTCCTCGAATTCGTTCAAGAATGGCGTCGGTTTGGACCGGGCATACCCGGCAACTTCCACAGGCGACCACCCGCGAGGTATCTCATGAAATCACTGAAACTCATCGGTCTGGCATTCGGCGCATCGATCGCGTTGTCGAGCGCGGCATTCGCGCAGGATGTCAGCATCGCAGTCGCCGGTCCGATGACCGGCGGCGAGTCCGCCTTCGGCCGCCAGATGAAGAACGGCGCCGAGATGGCCGTGGCCGATATCAATGCCGCCGGCGGCGTCAACGGCAAGAAGCTCGCGCTCTCCGTCGAGGACGATGCCTGCGATCCGAAGCAGGCGCGCTCGGTCGCCGAGAAGATCGCCGGCGCGAAGATGCCGTTCGTCGCCGGGCACTATTGCTCGTCGTCGTCGATCCCCGCATCCGAAGCCTATGCCGACGGCAACGTGCTCCAGATCACCCCGGCCTCGACCAATCCTCTGTTCACCGAGCGCAAGCTCTGGAACGTGGCACGCGTCTGCGGCCGTGACGATCAGCAGGGCCTGATCGCGGCGCAGTACATTGCCAAGAACTTCAAGGGCAAGAACATTGCGATCCTCAACGACAAGACCACCTACGGCAAGGGTCTTGCGGACGAGACCAAGAAGGCGCTCAACAAGGCCGGCGTCACCGAGAAGATGTACGAGTCCTACAACAAGGGCGACAAGGACTTCAACGCGATCGTCTCGCGCCTGAAGCGCGACAACATCGATCTCGTCTATGTCGGCGGCTACCATCAGGAGAGCGGCCTGATCCTGCGCCAGATGCGCGACCAGGGTCTCAAGACGGTGCTGATGGCTGGCGACGCACTCGCCGACAAGGAGTACGCCTCCATCACCGGCCCGGCCGGCGAAGGCACCCTGTTCACCTTCGGCCCCGATCCGCGCAACAAGCCGACCGCCAAGAAGATCGTCGATGCCTTCAAGGCCAAGAACATCGACCCCGAAGGCTATACGCTCTACACCTATGCGGCGATGCAGGTCTGGTCGCAGGCGGCCAAGAAGGCCGGCACCACCGATGCCAAGAAGGTCATGGAGGCGATGAAGGCCGGCAAATGGGACACCGTGATCGGCCCGATCGAGTATGACGCCAAGGGCGACATCAAGCAGATCGACTACGTCGTCTACAAATGGGATGCCAAGGGCGGCTACACCGAGATCAAAGGCAGCGGCACCTAACGCGTCGGCCTCAGGGCCACCATCCAAGCGTCATCACGCCCCGGCTCGCCCGGGGCGTTCTTCTTTTAGGCAAGGGCTTTGGGCAAGGGTCAGACGGCTGCGGGCACTTCGCCGCCCGCTGCGGTCTGGGCCTTCCGCAGCGCTTGCAGGAGATCGTTCGGTCGAAACGGTTTTTGCAGGCAGACCACGTTGGCAAGGTGAGGCGATTGATCCATGAAATCCAGCGTCGTCATCCCGGACACCGCGATGATCGGGAGTCCCGGCGCGCGCTCGCGCAGGCTCGCGATGACGTCGACGCCGCTGGTGTCGCCAAGGAAGATATCGACGATCGCCGCGTCAAACGGGCTTTCCGCGAAGGCGTTCAGCCCGGCCGCGCCGCTTTCTGCCTCCACGACCTCGAAACGATGGACCCGAAGCACGATCCCGACCATCGCGCGGACGTCCTTCTGGTCGTCGATGACGAGAACGCGGGGCATAGGGAACAACTCCCGGATACAGGGATCAAAATCGACGATTCAGACCTGGAACCCACGACGGCGGAAGGGCATTATGGCACCGTCCAGTAAATCGCATCTTACCCGATCCCTATTCCTTGGTCCCACCAGAATTAAGAAATCTGTAACCTTCGGTTGAGTCGCGGCCGCAACAGAGTCCAGAATGTGCGACCGTAACCCGCTACCATAGCGCTGGCCTGCGGGGATTTGAATGACGTCGATGAAGATGGCGAAGACCGGTCTGCGAGAGGTGGACGTGCCCGCAACGATCGACCGAAGCACATTCCTTTCGACCCTGCCGGCCACCTCGACCGACCGCACCGCTGCATTGGCGGTCGTCGGCATATCCGCGATCCTGTTCGCGTTGACAGTCCCCTTCGCGGGGACCCCGCTCCTGCCCGTCCCGGGCTTTGTTGCGAGCTATCAATCGGCCCTTGCCGTGAGCGACGTCGTGACCGCCGTGCTGCTGCTGTCGCAGTTTTCGGTCCTGAGGACCCGCGCGCTGCTGTGGCTCGCGAGCGGCTATCTGTTCACCGCCGCGGCGGCGCTGGTTCATGCCCTCACCTTCCCCGGACTGTTCACCCCGACCGGACTTTTCGGCGCGGGCCAGCAAACCACGGTCTGGCTCTACATGATCTGGCACGCCGGCTTCCCGATATTCGTGCTGGGTTATGCCTGGCTGAAGGAGGCCGACGGCGGTGCCAGGATCCGCGGCACGACGACCGGGGCGATCTACAGCATCGTGTTCGGCGTCGTTGCCGCCATGGCCGTCTTCGCCTGGATCGTCACCGCCCAGCACGATCTGCTCCCGGTCCTGCTGCGCGATGGCCGCTACACGCCGACCATGATCGGCGTGGTGTCCTTCGTGTGGTCGCTCAGCTTTGCCGCCCTCGTCTCGCTCTGGTTCCGCAGGCCGTATTCGGTGATCGACGTCTGGCTCATGGTCGTGATGTGCGCCTGGCTGTTCGACATCGCGCTCTCGGCGATCGTGAACGTCGCGCGCTTCGATCTCGGCTTCTACGCCGGCCGCCTCTACGGGCTCGGCGCGGCGACCTTCGTGCTCGCGGTGCTCCTGGTCGAGAATGTCCGCCTCCAGGCGCAGACCGCGAGCATGGTCGGCGCGCTGAAGCGCCGATCGGACGCCGAGCGCGACTATCACGCCGAGCGCGAGCGGCTGTTCACCGCCGTCGTCGAATCCTCCAACGACGCCATCATCACCAAGTCGCTCGACGGCACCATCACGACCTGGAACAGCGCGGCCGAGCGCGTCTTCGGCTACTCCGCCGATGAGGCGGTCGGCCGTTCCATCGACATCATCATGCCGGACGATCAGCGTGACGACGTCGCCGAGAATCTCGCTCGCACCCGCAACGGCGAGGTCATCGACCAGCAGGAGACCGTACGGCTGCACAAGAGCGGCCAACCCATCGACGTGGTGCTGAGCCAGGTCCCGCTGCGATCGACCGAAGGCAGGATCATCGGCGCGTCCAAGGTGGCCCGCGACGTCACCGAGCGGAAGCGAGCGGAGATGGCGCTCAATCGGGAGATCGAGGAGCGCCAGCGCATTTTCGAGACCTCGCAGGACCTGATCCTGGTCACCGATGGTTACGGCAATTTCATCCAGGTCAGCCCCAGTGTGAAGGACATCCTCGGCTTCAGCCCGGACGACATGGTCGGGCACAGTGCGATCGAGTTCATCCACCCCGATGACCTCGAGAGGACGCGCAGCGAGATGCGCGCGGCGCGGCGCGGCGCGGTCAAGCGCAGCTTCGAGGCGCGCTACTATCACTACGACGGTCACGAGGTCACGCTGAACTGGATGGGCACCTGGTCCGAGCCGGTGAAACGCCATTTCTTCATCGGCCGCGACCTCACCGAGAAGCAGGCCGCCGAAGCCCAGCTCCGGCAGGTCCAGAAGATGGATTCGATCGGCCAGTTGACGGGCGGGGTCGCCCACGACTTCAACAACGTGCTGACCGTCATCACCGGCACGATCGGCATTCTGTCGGATGCGGTCGCCGACCGGCCCGAGCTCGCCGCCATCACCAAGCTGATCGACGACGCCGCCGAGCGCGGCGCGCAGCTGACCAAGCACCTGCTCGCCTTCGCCCGCAAGCAGCCGCTCCAGCCGCGCGAGATTGACGTCAACGCGCTGATGCTCGAGGCCGCCAAGCTGCTGCATCCGACGCTGGGCGAGCAGATCACCATCATGCCCCAGCTCACCGAGGATGCCTGGCCGACGCTGGTCGATCCCGGCCAGCTCTCCACCGCGATCCTCAACCTCGCGCTGAACGCGCGCGATGCCATGCCCGACGGCGGCACCCTGGTGCTCGAGACCCGCAACGTCTTCCTCGACGACGGTTATGCCAGCATGAATCCCGACATCGTTGCCGGCAATTACGTGATGATCGCGGTCAGCGACACCGGCAGCGGAATTCCGGCCGATCTGATCGAGCGGGTGTTCGATCCGTTCTTCACGACCAAGGAGGTCGGCAAGGGCACCGGCCTCGGGCTCAGCATGGTGTTCGGCTTCGTCAAGCAGTCCGGCGGCCACATCAAGATCTACAGCGAGGAAGGCCACGGCACGAGCGTGAAGATCTACCTGCCGCGCTCCACCGGCGTGCAGGAAACCGAGTTCGAGGCACTCCAGAACGCGCCCGTCGCCGGCGGCAGCGAGAAGATCCTGATCGTCGAGGACGACGCGCTGGTACGGCAATATGTCGTGACCCAGATCAAGAGCCTCGGCTATGCCGCGCTCGAAGCCGGCAACGCGGCCGAAGCGCTCACCATCATCGACGCGGACAAGGGCATCGACCTGCTCTTCACCGACGTCATCATGCCGGGCGCCATGAACGGCCGTCAGCTCGCCGATGAAGCGGCCCGCCGCCGCCCCGACCTGAAGACGCTGTTCACCTCGGGCTACACCGAGAACGCCATCGTCCATCACGGCCGGCTCGACTCCGGCGTGCTGCTGCTGGCCAAGCCCTACCGCAAGTCCGAGCTCGCCAAGATGCTCCGGACCGCGCTGGCGAGTTGAGCCTGCGGCATCTCTGCGCTATCGCAGATAGGCGAACTCCTTATCAGCGCGTGAGGCCACCTTGAAAAACCTTCTCACCGACATCGCCGGCGTCCGCGTCGGCCATGCCGAGGATGCCAAAGTCGCCTCCGGCACGACCGCGATCATCTTCGATTCCCCTGCGGTCGCAGCGATCGACGTCCGCGGCGGCGGTCCCGGCACGCGCGAGGACGCACTGCTCGATCTCGCCAATACCGTCGAACGCGTCGACGCGATCGCGCTGTCGGGCGGCTCCGCCTTTGGCCTCGACACCGGCGGCGGCGTGCAGGCCTGGCTCGCCGAGCAGGGCCGCGGCCACCGGGTTCGCGAAGCGCTGATCCCGATCGTGCCGGGCGCGATCCTGTTCGATCTCCTCAATGGCGGCGACAAGGTCTGGGGGCGCTTTTCGCCCTATCGCGATCTCGGCTACGCCGCGGCAGCCGCCGCCGGCACGGACTTCGCGCTGGGCAGCGTCGGTGCGGGCCTCGGTGCCACCACCGCGACGTTCAAGGGCGGGCTTGGCTCAGCCTCGGACGTGACGCCTGGTGGCGTCAAGGTCGCGGCGATCGTCGCCGTCAACGCGGTCGGCAGTGTCACCGTCGGCGACGGGCCGTGGTTCTGGGCGGCGCCGTTCGAGGTGGGCGGCGAGTACGGCGGACGCGGCCTGCCCGACAAGTTCACCGACGACATGCTCCGCATGCGCATCAAGGGCGGTCCCGCAGCGAGCGCGCGCGAGAATACCACCATCGGGGCCGTCGTCACCGATGCGGTGCTGACCAAACCCCAGGCCAAGCGGCTGGCTATGATCGCCCACACTGGCTTTGCCCGCGCCATCTATCCGGTGCATGCACCGACCGACGGCGACGTGCTGTTTGCGGCGGCGACCTGCGAGAAGCCGATCGAGCCGCTGGTCGGACTCACCGAGCTCGGCACCGTCGCCGCCAACGTGGTCGCGCGCGCGATCGCACGCGGTGTGTATTGCGCGACGGCGCTGCCGTTCGGCGGCGCGCAGCAGGCGTGGAAGGACCGGTTTGGTGGGTAGTTAAACGCCCATCACACATCCGGTGTCATCGCCCGGCGAAGACCGGGCGATCCAGTATTCCAGAGACGGCTGTGATTGAACCGGAAGGCCGCGGCGTACTGGATGCCCCGCTTGCCGCCTACGCTAAAGCTTCGGCGCCCCGCGATCTCAACCCCGGCGAAGCCTTGGCGTAGCCGGGTCGCGGGGCATGACAGCGTGATGTGCCGAGAGAGCGCTCTTAGCTCACACGCTCATCGACATCGACGAGCCGGCGGTCGCCGAGGCGCCCTGTCCCTGCCCGCCTTGCCGCTGCATCAACTGTGCGAACAGATCGTAAGCCGAATTAGCGGAGGACTTGGAGGCGCCCGGGACCGTCGTCGACATCTTGAAGCCGTCGGCGTAGGTGACGGTGGTGGTGGTCGAGCCGTCGGCGGCGGTCGTCGTGGTCGAAGTCGATCCGCCGCTCGGCTTCGAGGAGGAATCCGATCCGTCGCCCGATCCGCCGGCACCCTGGGCATGGCGACCATGATGGCCGCTCTTCAGCGCTTTCGACATCTCGTCGAGGTTGACGCTGCCGTCGGCATTCGAATCCAGCTTCGAAAACACGTCATCGGCCTGCGCCAGGTTGGTGCCGCCGGCTCCCAGCGCGTTCTCGAATTCCGACTTGGTGATGCTGCCGTCGCCATCGGCATCGATCTGCGAGAACAGGTGCTTCAGCGCGGCATCCCGGCCCGACGAGGTCGAGGACGGCGAGCTGGACGAGGTCGAGGTGGTCGCGCTGCCGGTGCCGTCCGAGGACTGGCTTTGCGCGGCGAACAACGCGTTCATCGTCTCCGGCGATATCTGCGGATATTTGCCTGCATTGACCGACGAGGTCGCGCCGCTGCTCGTGCTGTTGCTGCCGCTGTCGATCGCGAACGGATTGGTCGGCGCGCCTTGCGACGACCCCGTCTTGTGGGTCGAGGACGACGGTTTCGAATTCGTCAGCGACTGGATCGCGTCGAGCGCGCTCGAGACGGCGCCAAGGGCAAACAACATTGCACAACTCCAACCGATGCGGCATGCCGCGGTCAATGTTCCGGGGAGGACGTCAGCAAGCGTCGTGCCAGCGTGAAAAGCTCAATGAATTCCGCTTCCAGCGCGCCTGGCGCGGCCCGGCAATATCGGCAATTCGTGCCGGAGACGGCAGAAATTTCCGCCCACAGGAAGCGCGCCTGTCCTGCATTGCCCGCCACGGAGGCCCATGTTAGGCGAGGCCCACTCCTCTTCCGGCCGCGACGGGAAACAGCGTCATGACCCAAGCCTTCACCCCCCGCCCCCTGGCAATCGCCCCCTCGATCCTGGCCTCGGATTTCTCCAGGCTCGGCGAAGAGGTGCGCGCGGTGGACGCCGCCGGCGCCGACTGGATCCATCTCGACGTGATGGACGGACACTTCGTCCCGAACATTTCCTATGGCCCCGACGTCATCAAGGCGATGCGCCCGCACAGCAAGAAGGTGTTCGACGCGCACCTGATGATCTCGCCTTGCGATCCCTATCTCGAGGCCTTCGCGAAAGCCGGCTGCGACCACATCACGGTCCATGCGGAAGCAGGTCCCCATCTGCACCGCTCGCTCCAGGCGATCCGCGCGCTCGGCAAGAAGGCCGGCGTCTCGCTCAATCCGGGCACGCCCATCAGCGCGCTCGAATACGTCCTCGACCTGGTCGATCTCGTGCTGGTGATGTCGGTCAATCCCGGCTTCGGCGGCCAGGCCTTCATTCCCTCCGCGATCGGCAAGATCCGCGACATCCGCGCGATGACGGCGGGTCGTCCGATCGACATCGAGGTCGACGGCGGGGTCGGTCCCGACGTCGCGGGCGCGCTCGCCGCGGCCGGCGCCAACGCCTTCGTCGCCGGCACCTCCGTGTTCAGGGGCGGCACGCAGGACGCATACAGGAACAATATTGCCGCGATCCGCACCGCGGCGGCAACGGCGCGCGGCGAGGCCATCTGACGGCCATTCGCGGTCCGAACCGGCCTTGCGGCCGCTGCGACCAACGGGAATGGATGAAATCCGCGCCACTCCGTTTTCCGCAGGCCTGCGGCGTCTGTGCATCGAGGCCCTGCAGGACGGGGAGCAGGTGGTCTGGCAGGGGCAGCCCGACGGCGTCGCCCGCCTGATGATGTGGCGATTTCTCTGGTGGATCGGATTCCCCTGGCTGTTGCTGACCATCATCGCCATCAGAAACGATTGGATCGACCAGGCTGCCCAACCTCTCGTGATGCTCGGCGTTGCGATGGTTGCAGCCCCGCTGGTGATGCTGCTGCAAGACCTGCAGACGCTCTATCTGATCACCGATCGCCGCGCGCTGATCCTGCGAACGGCCTGGGGCAGACGGACGGTCAGCCCGACGCCGTTCCAGGCGATGGACGCGGACTTCGAAATCCTCGACATCGGCGGTGGAGCCGGTCACCTCAACTTCGCATCAGGGCGATCGACCCGTTCGTCCGATACCGACTACGCCGGCCGCTACGGGTTTCGCTTTGTTCGAGACGCTCCGCGCGTCCGGGATATCCTCGCAGGCGCGCGCGCAGGCAGGATGCCGCGGCTGCACACGCGAAAACCTGCGGCTTCTACGGGCGCCGCAGCGCGCGATGCCTAAAATTGTCCCTGCGACCCGTACTCATCCGGGCTTCACTGATTCGCGCAAATCACCGCTACTGGCTCCTGCCTGCTTTTGACGGGAGCACATCATGACGACGACCCTGGTTTGGACTGGCGTGGCGTTGTGGCTTGGTTTCAGTGGATTTGTTGTGTTTGGCCCATCGGTCGAACCGGTGAAGGTTGCGGCACGTTCCGCCCGCATCAATCACCTTCGTCGCCGGGGCTGACGTCCATGCAGATCGCGCTCGTAAAACGTCAGCCGAAGCGCAGGTGCCGGATTCCGCGTCGCCCGCATCCGAGCCTCGATTATTTCTTCGGCCGCCTCGAGCGCGCCGACGGCGCGATGGTCGACGATGCCGGGCTCGACAATTCGGAGCTCGACCATTCGTTTTCCTCGCAGCGCCGACACTGAGAACCTTCTTTCCGGATCGAATCCATGAAACCGCATTGCCCGAACTGCCTGAAGGAAATGACCAAGGCATCCGCGTCGCGTAACCTGTTCAACTGCGAGCCCTGCCGCGAGATCATCCAGTATTTCGGCGGCACCGCGGATCATTGCGAGCCCGGTCCGCAATTCTCCTGGCCCATCCGCCGCCAGCGCTCCGGCCACACCGCCCACGCGGCCTGATCTCACCCTCGAAACGCCAGGCGCAACCTATCCCGCCGCCTCACCGGCGCCCGCCTCTTCCGCATCCGCAGCCATCCGCGGCGGCCGCACCACGGTGACAGTGCAGGCCGCTTCCGCGGCCACCTTGGCCGAGACGCTGCCGAGCAGCGTGCGCCTGAACGAGCCCTGCCGCGCACCGATGATGACGTGGTCGACGTGGTTGACCTCGGCGAATTCCAGGATCGCCGCGGCGGGATCGACCGCCTCCAGCACATGAGCCGACAGCCGGCTCTCGTCCAGCTTCAGCGGCGTGGCCCAATGCCGGAGCGCCACCAGCCGGTCGATATGCTTGTTGGAGCCCTGCTCATCCAGCGTCCGGTCGATCGCGATGCGGTTGAGCTTCAGGACGTTGAGGCAGGCAAGCCGCGCCGAGGGCAGCGTGGCGAGAATGCGCTCGGTGGTGACGCGCAGCGCCTCGTTCAGCTCGGGCGCGCCTTCCGCCGTGTCGAGCGCGACCGCGAGGATCGGGCTCGATGCGATCTGGGCTGCGACATCCGATTTCGCGCGCGGCTGCATGACGCCCTGGTTGAAGCGGCGCCGCCAGGCGACGCTGAGGGGGTCGCGCTTCATCCGTTCCGAGCGCGTCGTGAGCCTGACCTGGTCCGGATGGGTCAAATCGAAGGCGAGCTGGGAGGCAGTCGGATAGCGCCGCACGGGCTCGATCTCGAGACACCGCAGCACCACCTCCTGGAGCCAGGGCGGATAGTCGGCGCGAAGTGCGCGCGGCGGATGCGGATCGCGCCACAGCCGGCGGCGCATAGCGCGCAACGTCTCGCCCTCGCCGAACGGCCGCTCGCCGGTCGTGAAGAAATACAGCAGCACACCGAGCGAGAACAGGTCGCTGCGCGGATCGTCGCGTACACCCAGGAGCCGCTCCGGCGCCATGTAAGGCGCGGTGCCGTAAGGCAGGCGGAATTCCTCCTGCAAGAGATCTGGCAGATGATTGTGGTGCGACAGGCCGTAGTCGATCAGCACCGCCTCGCCGGACTCGCGGAACATGATGCTGCTCGGCTTGATGTCGTGATGGATCACGTTCTGCCGGTGCAGATCGGCAAGCGCGGTCGCGATCTTCGCGACCAGCAGTCGCGCTTCCTCGTATGGCAGCGGCAGGTCGGCCAACCGCTTGTAGAGCGTGGTCCCGGCGATGCGCTCGATCACGACATAGGCCTGGTGGGCGAAATCGCCGGTGCCGAAACACGAGGGCACGTGCGGGCCCGCAAGCCGCGGCAGGATCATCATCTCCATCTCGAAGGAGACGATCGCGGCGGGGTCCTCGCCCTCCGACACCCGCGGAATCTTCATCAGCAGCGGGACGTCGATGCCGGGATGGGTGACCGTCCAAAGCGTCGCCATGCCGCCGGCATGGACGCATTCGCCGATGGTGTAGCCGTCGATCTCCGCGCCTGATTTGACCAGGGTTTTCGGCATCGCCGTCACCGTCCTTGCGACAGCCGGTCGGCGAGCCAGGGCGGCAGGCCGTTCTCGCGGATCTTGTTCGCCGCGCTGGCGATGTCATAGGGCACGCGGCAATAGGTGATCTGGCACGAGACGGTGTCGAACAGCACGAAAGATGCGGACGGATCGCTATCGCGGGGCTGGCCGACCGAGCCGAGCACGGCGAGCCATTGCCGTCCGCGCAGGAGCTGCACCGGGACGTCGGTCTTCGGCACGAAGCTCGTCATCTTCGCCGTCACCGACATCGAATAGAGCGCAGGACGATGGATGTGGCCGCAGAAGGTGACATGGGCGGACGTCGATATCAGGCTCTTGGCGGCATCCGCCGTCGAGCGGACGTAGTGCCAGCGCTGCGGACTGGAGGCTTCCGAATGCACGAACAGCCGGTCGCTGTCCTCCACCAGCATCGGCAATTCGGCGAGGAACCGCCGCTGCGCGGTGTCGAGCCGGCCGCGGGTCCATTCGATCGCGATCTGCGCTTCGGCATTCATGGTCTCGGCCGAGGAATTCACCGCCTGGTCGTGATTGCCGCGCACGGCCACAGCGCCCCCGGCGACGAGCTCCATCGCGGTATCCACGACCCATTCCGGATCGGCGCCATAGCCGACGAAATCACCGAGCAGGATGAACCGCTCCCCGCCCTTCGCACGGGCAACCTTCAGGCAGGCTTCGAACGCCTGCCGATTGCCGTGGATATCCGATAAGACAGCGAGAAGCACGCACCCTCCACCCTCAGGTTCTTATCGAAAGCCGATAAGGCCAAATTGAGGGACGTCAACAGGATGCGCCAGCGCGGGGCCGTTTTCCAGCGCGCCCCCGCCGCGATGGTCAAGAGTCTATTGCTCGTCCTTCGGCGGCATCCGGGGCGGCGGCAGCGGCGTGAACACGACGCCTTGCGCGCCGGCCGGCGGGGCGGTGAATTCGCCGGTCGAGGAATCGCCGCCGCTGGTCTCCAAAATGGTCTTGGGCGTCACATATTCCCGGACCATGTCGATCAGGCTGCCGTCGCCACCGCCGAAATCCGCGGCGCGCCCGCCTTGCGGATGCCCGGCCGCGATCTCGTTCTGTGCGGCATGGGTCTTGTCGGCCAGCCGGTCGTCGTAGGGCACGCGGAAGGCCCGGGGGATGCCGCTCGGACGATTGTCCTCGTCGAGCTGCTCGACCCACAGATAGATCGAGCCGGGATCGCCCTCAAGCGAATGCGGCTCGACGATGCGGGCCTGGAGCAGCTTGAAGGTAGCAGGCAGCCGCTCGGTGCTCGCCCAGCCGAGCAGCCCGCGCATTTCCGTGAAGCTGACGACATAGAAGGCGCTGGTCACGACCACCGCGACCGCCTTCAGCGACCAGTGCAGCCGCGCATAGACCAGCACGACCAGCAGCAGCGCACCGATGACGGCATAGGCGACCGACAGCGTCAGGATGACCGTTTGCAGGTTACTCACGGCGCACCCTCACCCGCGTCCTCGGGTCGATATCGGCGCCGTTGCGCCAGCTGTTGCGGAACGTCTCCAGCAGCGATTTCGGCCGCTGGTCCACGTTGACGACCTTTCCTTCCGCATCGATCCGGAACCGCACCGCGGTCTTCTCGTCGCCGGTGTGGTCGAGCGTGAACTTGTTGTCGAAGACCACCTGCGCGGTCGGATTGAGCTTCTGTACCTTCACATTGGCCGTGACGGGCTCGCCGGTCGTCGCGACGAAATGCGAGACGTTGACGGTGTATTCGCCGGCGACGATGCCGCGTACGGTGACGATCTCCTCGCGGATGGGCGAGGCGATCTTCTTGCCGGCGACCATGATGAAGTCGTTGGCCCCGCCGCGGTCGTCGCGGTCGAGCGTGAGGAAGCCGGCCTCGCGGTGACGATACCAGGCGATATTGCCGGCGGGATCCTGCACGAACAGGTCGAGATCGTCGGGGTGGTTGTCGGGCCAGTCCAGCGTGATCATGAACTCGGCCTTGGAGTCGATCTTGCCGTCCTTGGCGTCGGGAGAGACCGCGAGGAGCGCGAGGAAGAACAGGAACGCGATCACCTGGAGCGCCTTGAACAGCATCACGCCGAGCGGATCGAACGGCTCCTCGCGCGGATAGAGACCGAAATCATCCATCATGACGGGGTTCCGGCACCCTTGCGTTCCAGCACCGGCGTCACATAGGTCTCGGTCAGCACCACCGCATCCGAGAACACCTGCTGGGTCGCGGCATCCAGCATGTAGTACTGGATGCGGACCAGGATCGAGCCGACGAGACCCGCCAGCGTCGTGTACATGGCCACCGCCATGCCGTCGCTCATCAGCCCCATCGAGGAGCGCATCGCGACCTTGTCGGCGGCGTCCAACCCCGCGATCGGCGCCAGCATGATGATGAAGCCGATGATGGTGCCGAGCAGGCCGAGCTTCATCAGCGTGTCGGAGACGAAGGCGCCAAAACCGTTGGAGCCGCGCAGCCGGTCGGCCAGCGTCCGCAGCAGCAGCGTCTGGTCCACCGGGCGGTAGTCCTGCGCGGCGGCCTTGGTGACTAGGCTGTCGATATGATCCCGCACCAATCCGCGCGGCAGTGCGGTCGCGCTCGCATCGAGCACCTTGCTGCCATCGGGCGCCGCGAGCACCGCCCGGCAGCGCCTCGCCGCCGCCCCCTCGCGCGCGATCGCCCGCGTGCGCAGGAAGCAATGGCCGCAGGTGACGATATAGAGCAGCGCGATCACGCTGGAAATGTAGGTGCGGTCCGAGGTCAGCATCAGGTGGATCAGGCCGAAGCGCCACAGCAGCACGACGGCGAAGACCGACAGCCCGGTGAAGATCATCCAGAACAGCAGCGCGCTGCGCTCGGAGGGGTCGGCAGCAGACCCCGCGATCGGCCCAATCGTCATCGAACTCATGCTGCACCGCTCCTGGCCTTGTTCCTCACCGATTAGATCAAAGCCGCCGCGCCCGGTCCAAAGAGCCATGCCCAATCCGGCTTGGGAAATTTGCCCGAGCTGCGATCCTGCCGTTCCCTGCGATTGGCAAGGCGCGGCGGCGTTGTTAGGCTGACCTTACCAAACTTTGGGGTGATCGCATGCGCCTCGTGCTTCAGCTTGTCGCCCGTCTGCTGCTCATCGTGGCGCTCTGCCTTGGCGCGGCGACCGTATGGGCCACGTTCGACGCCTATCGCAGCGTCGACCGGGCGACCGCGGCCTCGGCGCAGCGGGTCGCGCAGGCGCTTCAGGCGCTGTACTGGCACGAGCTGTTGTTGCGCAGCAGCAGAGCGCGCGAACATCTGCTGCCGGTTCCGGAGTGGCGCACGCTGGACACGATGAAGCTGATCTCGCCCGGCGTCTGCGTCGAGTTCCAGCCCGCCGCCGCATTCGAAAAGCCGCTCTGCGGCCAGAGCGAGGGGCTCGGCAAGACGCCGCCGCGCTGGTTCGCATCGATCGTGCCGACCTTCCTCGGCAGCCACGCGGAGGTGGTGCGGCCCGTCAGTCCGCGCGCCGCGGCCGCCGGCACGGTGGTTGCGACGCCCGATGCCGCGGCCGCGATCTCGCTCGCCTGGGACTACATCCTCAACGTCATCGACGTTGCGCTGCTGATGGCGGCGGCGATTGCGCTGCTGGCGTCGCTTGCGATCGCACATACGCTGGCGCCGGCGCGCACGATCGTCACAGCACTCCAGCGCATGGCACGCGGCCATTATCGGACAAGACTGCCGCGCTTCCGCTCGATGGAGCTTGCGATGATCGGGGGCGCCGTCGGCGAGCTCGGCACCCGGCTGGAGGAAGCCACCGAACAGCGCGCGGCGCTGACGCGGCGGCTGATCGAGATTCGCGACGACGAACGCCGCGCGCTTGCCCGCGAGCTGCACGATGAGTTCGGCCAAAACCTCGCGGCCATCCTCGCTTTCGCCAACACCATCGAGACGGCGAGCGCGAAGGAGAAAAGCGATAACGTCGTTGCGCAGGATGCGCGGATGATCTCGCAGGCCACGCATTATCTGATGGCCTCGCTGCGCGATGCCCTGAAACGCCTGCGCAATCCCCTGCCCGAGGAGCTTGGACTGGAGGCAAGCCTCGTCAATCTCGTCGACAGCTGGCGCTCGCAGAGCGCGGCGCGGCCGACCATCCAGCTCGACCTCAGGGGCGATCTCACCGACATCAGCGGCCCGGCCGCCACCACCGCCTATCGCGTCGCCCAGGAATGCCTGACCAACGCGCTGCGCCACAGTTCGGCACGCGAGATCTCCTTGCGCGTCGAGCGGCGCGCCGGCGAGGACGACGCGCTGCTGATCCGCGTCGAGGACGACGGCGGCGGCGATGCGGAACGCGTCGCACAGTCGGCCGGCTTCGGCCTCACCGGCATCCGCGAGCGCGTCGCAGCCGCCGGCGGGTCGCTCTCGATCCTGCCGGCCAGAGGCGGCCTCAGCGTCGCCGCCACCATCCCGCTCGCCGCGTGAGGCCGGGATGAGCGAGGTTGCAGCAACAGGCATCTCCGTGCTGCTGGTCGACGACCACCCCATCGTCCGGCAAGGCTACCGGCGCGTGCTGGAAAGCCAGGGCGATCTGCATGTCGTGGCGGAGGCCGACAACGCGGCAGATGCCTACGGCGCCTTCAAGGCGCACGACCCTGACGTCGTCGTGCTCGATATCTCGATGCCCGGTGCCAGCGGGCTGGAGGCGATCCGCAACATCCGCGCGCGCAGCCCGCGGGCGCGCATCCTGGTCTTCACCATGCACAACGAGGCCGTGCTGGTGAAGGCCGCCTTCAGCGCCGGCGCCTCTGGCTTCGTCACCAAGAGCAGCGAGCCGTCCGCGGTCGTGAATGCGATCCGCAGCGTCGCCCGCGGCGAGCGGGCCATGAGCGACGACATCGCGCATATCCTGGCCGAGGACAGCCTGTCGCCGACCGGTTCTGTGCTGGATCAACTGGGCGAACGCGAGATCGAGATCCTGCGCCAGTTCGCCGGCGGTGCCACCACCGAGCAGATCGCCTCACACCTCAATCTCAGCGTCAAGACGGTGCAGAACTATCACTATCTGATCAAGACCAAGACCGGCGCACGCACCGATGCGCAGCTGGTGCGGCTTGCGGCGAGCTGCGGGTTGACGAGAATCTAGCAGCGGGGCTGTCGGATTCCTCGAGCGACGTGTTGCTCTTGAATCTGCCGAGCGGGATGGAACGGAGGCCCTCCAGCTCCGGTTAGTAGTAGAGTGGAGGAATCGCCATGAGTAAGGCTCATCACAAGGCAGTCGACCATCCCCCGATCATCACCGTAGGCGAGCTCATCGACGAACTTTGCCGCTTGCCCGATACGGCCGTCGTCCACTTCCGCTGCCCGATGCTCGAGCAGGAACTGACATTCTACCGCCTTCGAAAGCGGTCAAAGGATATCGTCGAAATCGCGGTCAATACATATCCGGAGAGCCCGCCGGTCGTACCAGCAGCCAACGGCGCGTTTCACCCGCGCAGGCACGCAACTGCCTCGCCCTCCGTTCGCGAGGACGCGCTTCTTCACAAGGCAAGAGGTTGAGTTAGGCGTCGCGGCCTCACGCCACCTTCAATCCGCGCAGCAGCAGCGCGAGCGTCGCATCGACGCGCGCGGGCAGATCGGCGTCCTTCCACTCGTCGGCATGGGCCGGATGGTGGAAGCGGACGGTGGCATCGAAGATCGCGCGGGCGGTGGCCTTGACGTCGCCCACCTCGAACACGCCCTGCTTCACGCCGTCGGTCAGGATCGATGAGATCTGATCGATCATGGTGTCCTTGTGGCACTTGACGGCCGCGCAGGCCTCGCGTGCCAGGGTCAGATAGGTCTCGAACATCTCGGGGTCGTCGAGCACGCGCGAACGCTTGGCGGCGAACAGCGTGCGCAGCCAGCGGTCGAGCCTGTCAGGCGCCGGCCCCTGCTCCTTGGCAATCGCCAGGAGCGGCGCGTCGATACGGTCAAGCCAGCGTTTGGCAACGGCCTCGCGCAGCGAGGCCTTGCTTGGGAAATGGCGATAGACGCTGCCGTGGCTCACATCGAGCGCACGGGCAACGTCGACCACGGTGGCCTTGGCAAGTCCGTAGCGCCTGAGCACGTCCTCGGTAACTTCGAGGATCCGCTCCGGCGTCAAGACAACGGCTTCGTTCATGCCAGCACCATGTTCCCGCTCGGGGTTCATTTATCCGGCGATGGCGCTGCTTCCGAAGCGCCCTTGCCGGTCGTTCGGAAAACTCTCGCCTCAATGAGGCAGTTTTGCAGCCTGCGCCGCGATCTGGCGCGCCACCAGTAAATTGAGCCAATGCCCAATCGTCCCGGTCAAATTGATGATTTCGGTCGTCATTGTCGTAAGTCTCCATTCGTCCACGGTCCCCTCTCTTCAATTTCGTCCCTCGATCCGCATTTGTTTCGGACGTCGGGGCTTCCGGGGGTGGCCGCGGGATGCCCAATCGGAGCATCCGAGAACGGATATACACGTCCCGCTGACAGATTTCAATATCTGTCAGTCAATGATCCGTGATTGACAGTTACTTTTTGACCCGCCGACCCTGCGGGCGGGTCCAGCGGTCATCCCCCGTTACCTTGCCTCCACCGTTTGTTTCGCCCTCCCCGCTCTGCTAAATCACGGCGTAAAAAGCATTTTGGCCGGTCGCCGCCCCCTGGGGCCGCCGCCCACCTTCCTGGAGCAGTCTGATGATCCCCCGCTACACCCGCCCGGAAATGGCCTCGATCTGGGAGCCGCAGACCCGGTTCAAGATCTGGTTCGAGATCGAGGCGCATGCGGCGGACGCCCTGGCCGAGCTCGGGACGATCCCGAAACAGGCCGCCAAGACGGTCTGGGACAAAGCCCGTAACGCCACCTTCGACGTCGCCCGCATTGACGAGATCGAGCGCGAGACCAAGCACGACGTCATTGCCTTCCTCACCCACCTCGCCGAGATCGTCGGCCCCGAGGCGCGCTTCGTGCACCAGGGCATGACCTCCTCCGACGTGCTCGACACCTGCCTCAACGTCCAGCTCACCCGCGCCGCCGACCTGCTGCTCGCCGACCTCGACAAGGTGCTGGCGGCGCTGAAGAAGCGCGCCTTCGAGCACAAGATGACGCCGACCATCGGCCGCAGCCACGGCATCCATGCCGAGCCGGTGACCTTCGGCCTCAAGCTCGCCTATGCCTATGCCGAATTCTCGCGCGCCAAGGAGCGCCTGATCGCGGCGCGGAAGGAAGTTGCGACCTGCGCGATCTCCGGCGCCGTCGGTACCTTCGCGCAGATCGATCCGCGCGTCGAAGAGCACGTAGCAAAAGCCATGGGCCTCGTGCCCGAGCCGATCTCGACCCAGGTGATCCCGCGCGACCGCCACGCGATGTATTTCTCGACCCTTGGCGTGATCGCCTCCTCGGTCGAGCGCATTGCGGTCGAGATCCGCCACATGCAGCGCACCGAGGTGCTGGAGGCCGAAGAGTTCTTCTCCGAGGGACAGAAGGGCTCCTCCGCCATGCCGCACAAGCGCAACCCGGTGCTGTCCGAAAACCTCACCGGCCTCTCCCGCATGGTGCGCGCCTATGTGACGCCGGCACTGGAGAACGTCGTGCTCTGGCACGAGCGCGACATCTCGCACTCCTCCGCCGAGCGGATGATGGGACCCGATGCGACCGTGACGCTCGACTTCGCGCTGGTGCGCCTTGCCGGCCTGATCGACAAGCTGCTGGTGTATCCCGCCAACATGCAGAAGAATCTCGATCGCCTCGGCGGCCTCGTGCACTCCCAGCGCGTGCTGCTGGCGCTGACGCAGAAGGGCGCGAGCCGCGAGGACGCCTACAAGCTCGTGCAGCGCAACGCCATGCCGGTCTGGCGCGGCGAAGGCGACTTCCTCCAGCTCCTGAAGAAGGACACTGAAGTGAAGAAGTATCTCACCGACGCCGAGATCGAGGAGCAGTTCGACCTCGGCTATCACCTCAAGCACGTCGACACGATCTTCAAGCGCGTGTTCGGCGAGAGCTGATTATTCTCGTCATTCCGGGGCACGCGAAGCGTGAACCCGGAATCTCGCGCTACGATCTCCAGATTCCGGGTTCGATGCTACGCATCGCCCCGGAATGACGAGAGAACCCAAAAGAAACGGATCCCCCTCATGCCCATCGTCAACCGCATCGCCGCACTCTCCGACGAAATGGCCGCCTGGCGCCATGACTTCCACGAGAACCCGGAGCTGCTCTACGAAGTCCACCGCACCGCCGGCATCGTCGCCGAGAAATTGCGCGCGTTCGGCTGCGACGAGGTGGTGACGGGCATCGGCCGCACCGGCGTGGTCGGCGTGATCCGCGGCCGCAAATCCGCTTCCGGCAAGACGATTGGCCTGCGCGCCGACATGGACGCGCTACCGATCATGGAGACGTCGGGCGTGCCCTACGCCTCCAAGGTCCCCGGCAAGATGCACGCCTGCGGCCATGACGGCCACACCGCGATGCTGCTGGGCGCGGCAAAATATCTCGCCGAGACGCGCAATTTCGACGGCAGCGCAATCATGATCTTCCAGCCCGCCGAGGAAGGCGGCGGCGGCGGCAAGGCCATGGTCGAGGATGGGCTGATGACGCGCTGGAACATCCAGGAAGTGTACGGCATGCACAACATGCCGAACCTGCCCGAAGGTCATTTCGCGACCACCCCCGGCGCGATGCTCGCCTCCTCCGACAACATCCAGATCACGGTCCACGGCAAGGGCGGTCACGCCGGCGCGGGTCCGCACAAATCGGTCGACAGCGTGCTGATCGGCTCGCAGATCGTCAATGCGCTGCAATCGATCGTCGCGCGCAACGTCGATCCGCTCAAATCCGCGGTCATCTCGATCACGCAATTCCACTCCGGCACCGCCTTCAACATCATCCCGGAGGTTGCCGAGCTCGGCGGCACCGTGCGTACGCTCGACCCCGAGGTGCGCGATCTCGTCGAGCGCCGCATCGGCGAGGTCGCCGAGAGCGTCGCCCGCGCCTATGGCGGCTCGGCGGAGACGAAATACACGCGGATGTATCCGGTGACGATGAACCATGCGCGCGAGGCTGGCCTTGCCGCCGACGTCGCCCGCGACATCGTCGGCGCCGACCGCGTCAACGACAAGTTCATTCCGATGATGGGCGCCGAGGACTTCTCCTTCATGCTCGAAGCGCGTCCCGGCGCGATGGTGCTGGTCGGCATGGGCGACGGCAACGAATGCCACCACCCGTCCTATATCTTCAACGACAACATCCTCGGCCACGGCGCCTCGTTCTGGGTGCGCCTGATCGAGACGAGGTTGCCGGCGGCTTGAGACTGTATTCGCTGCACGTGTAGCCCGGGTGAGCGCAGCGACACCCGGGAACGCGAATACCGATCCTCTTGACGTCGCGGATGTCGCTTTCGCTCATCCGGGCTACATTCCCGCAGAGGACCAGGCGACGCGGAGCCCGTCATCGCGCCGCAGAACGTCGACCACTTGCCTCCTCCGCCTCCAGCAGGCGAGATGCGGTCTCGTCCAACGCAAGAGGCAGGGTGAACTGAAAGAAGGCGCCCCGCGGCTCGTTTGCGCCGGCCGACATCCGCCCGCCATGCGCCTCGATGATCGAGCGGCAGATGGCGAGACCCATCCCCATGCCTGTGGGCTTGGTGGTGTAGAAGGCTTCGAACAGGCGCTCCACGTTCTTCGGATCCAGCCCTGGACCGGAATCCCGCAAGGTGACGTGGACGCCGTCCGATCCATGCCGACCGGTGCTGATCAGCAACTCGCGTCCCCCCTCGCCGACCGCGGCCATCGCCTCGATCGCGTTGACGATCAGGTTGAGCACGACTTGCTGAAGTTGAACCCGATCTGCCTGAACCGGCGGCAAGCCCTCGGCAAATTGCGTCCGCACCGACACGCCGTTCTTGAACGCTTCGCTGCGTGTCAGCGCGATGACCTCAAGCACCGCCTGGTTGATCTCCAGAGTCTCCTTTTGCGGGGGCGCGTTCCTGATCAGCGCCCGGATCCGGCCGATGATGTCACCGGCTCGCATGCCGTCCTTTGTGATCCAGTCGAGCGTCTGTCGAACCCGCTCCAGATTTGGCGGTTGGGCCTCCAGCCAATTCACCCCGGCCTCGGCGTTCGCGATTATCGCGGCGATCGGCTGGTTGACTTCGTGGGCGATCGAAGCGGTTAGTTGCCCCATCGTGGTGACGCGATTGGCGTGCGCGAGCTCCATCAGCGCTTCACGGTAGCGCCGCTCGAGTTCGCGGCCTTCGGCTTCCGCCCGCTTGAGAGGCGTCAGATCGAGGACAAAGCCGACGCCATTCTCCGCACCTTCTCCAAACATGGTCCCGCCGATCAGCACCGGCACACGGCTTCCGTCCTTCCGCACATACTCCTTCTCGAATGGCTGGGCCGTCCCGACCCGCTTCAGTTCCGCCACGGTTTGCACGTCGCGGGCGCGCCATTCCGGCGGCGTGAGGTCGGTCCGATGCAGGCGCCCTGCGTTGAGATCTTCCCGGTCGTATCCCACGATGCGCAGGAATGCATCGTTGGCCTCGAGAATGCGCCCCTCGACTTCCCAGATGATGATGCCGATGATGTTGGCATCGAACAGGCGCCTGATCTTGATATCCCGTGCTGCAAGATCACTCTGGAGCTGGATATTCTCCTCGATCGCCTTTCTCCGCCGTTTCGTTTCGAGCCGCGCGAGCGCCAGCGCCGCGCCGGCCAGCGCGATGACGAGGACAACGGCGCCAGCGATCAGCCAGGTCCAGCGTTGCTCGAATGCTTCGGCGCGCGCCTCCCGGTCGGCGAGCCGAAAGCGCTCGTGATCCACCATCTGGTCGATTTGCGAGCGGATCTCGTCCATGCTGCGGATCATTGCCAGCGCGGCCAGCCCGGACGTGCCGGCCGTCTTCAGCAGCTCGTCGATCTCGCGCAGCGTGGCTGTAACGGTCAGCGCCAGATGGCCGGCCCGAAGGCCCTGCAACGGGTCGTCCGCGACCAACATCTGCAGCGCCTGAGCCTCCCGCCGTACACTTTCGTCAGAGACGCCGTAGGCCTTGAGATAGGCCGGGTCGAGGGTCATGAGATACCCGCGCCTTTCAGTCTCCAGTTCCGCGACGATCGCCCGCAGCCGATCGAGCGTTTCGAGGACCTGGCGGCTATGTTCGATGAAGTGATGAACTGCTTGCCGCTCCTGCCAATATTGCAGGCCGAGGAAGCTGGTCGCCGCAAACAAGGTCACAAGCACTGCGACCGCAAGGATCAGCGGACGAGCAAACCATCGCAGAGGCAGGGCCCGAACAGGAACGGACATTGGCCGTGGGTCTTCGATGCTCGTGTGACCGCGCGTGTTCTGGTGCCGACGCCAGAGCATGACAGGACAATAGCACGGATAGGGAGGTCGGGAACCCGACATTCATCGGATACGCCAGGCGGGAGGGCCGTGATGTCGCAGGGCTGCGGCCCCGAGCGTGTGCTATGGATGAATGCCCTTGGTTGATTCAAGGAGCATCATCATGGCACAGGGTGAAAACTCATTGAGCCATCCGGCGAGCCGGCGCAGTTTCATCAAGGGACTGGGGGCGGCTGGCGCGGGCCTGACCGCGCTGCCGCGCTGGAGCTTTGCCGAGGATCCCGCTGCGGCTTACGCCAACGCCGCGATCGACTGGAAGCAATTTGCGGGGCAGACGATCGCGCTTTCGGGCGCGATCCATCCGTGGTCGAACGCGATCACGCCGCTGTTGCCGGAGTTCACCATACTCACCGGCATCAACGTCACCATCGATTTCCAACTGGAAACCACCTACCTCGGCGCGCTGCCGATCAGGCTCGCTCGCGGCAGTAGCACGCCCGACGTCTTCATGTTCACGACCTATGGTCAGGGCATCTCGAACGGATGGGTGGAGCCACTGAACGGCTACTATTCCCAGAGGTCGCTGACCGACCCCGCCTGGTATGACGAGAGCGACCTGCTCAGGACGGCCCGAGCCTTCCCGCTGTGGTCGGACGGCGAACGGTACGCCGTCCCGATTACCTCGGAGGCAATGACCCTGTTCATCAACAGCGATGCGCTGGCAGCCAAGGATCTGCCGATTCCGCAGACTTTCGAGGAGCTGCTTGTCGCCGCCAAGGCGGTCAAGACCAACGGGATGTCGGGGATCGCGATGCGGGCTCAGGCCAGCGGCAATTCCTCCCCACCGGCCATGGGCTTCCTGTTCTCCTACGGCGGGGCCATGGTCGAACACAACAGGGTCGCTTTCGCGAGCCCGGAGGGGATCGCGGCCGTCGAGATGTACGGACAGCTGCTCGGTCAGGCCGGGCCTGCCGGCGTCGGCAGCTATGAATGGTACCACGTGCTGGACGACTTCCTGCAGGGGCGGACGGCCATGGCGATCGACAGCAGCAACTTCGCGACCGACATCTCCAATCCCGCGAAAAGCCGTGTCGCCAAGCAGGCCGGATTTGCAACCTTCCCGCATCTCGCCGGTCGCGGACCCGTCCCCTTCATGTCGCACTGGCAGGCGTGCATCAATTCCAGATCTCGAAACAAGCGGGCGGCTTTCCTGTTCCTGCTCTGGGCGACGAGCAAGGCGACCTCGCTGCGCACTGCTGCAGCGGGGCTGGCGACGACACGCGTGTCGGCCTGGTCGAGCGAGGGCTTCAAGAAGGCGTTCGGGCCGCAGGCCGCCGAGGCGGCGCTGACAAACTTGCAGAATGCCGACGTCGACCGCGCCAAGGCAATTCTTTTCCATCCGCGTTCGAGACTGATCCTGGACGCCTTCATGATCGGCGTGAACGAAGTGGTCAACGGTGCGAAATCGGCGAAGGATGCGATGACGGGCGCGGCCGAAAGGGCCAATGCGGCGATCCGCGGGTAGCGGCGATGCGTTGTCCAAACAACGACCTGAAGCGCGATGGCGATTCATCCTCATCGCATCACGCTTAGTTGCATATCTCCGTTGTGTACGTCATGCCTCTGCTCGTCTCCGTTCCGAGACGGCACCCTTTTCCGACCGGCCTGCAGATACCGCTGCGGCAGATCATCTGCCCGGACGCTTGCGACTTTGGTGCCGCGGATTCCGCCTCTTTCCGGTCCTGATCGCGCTTCTTCGAGTCCTCGCGCGTCGCAACCGGCTTCTTCTCCTGCACCTTCTCGCATTCGTTGTCGTCCCCGACGCGATAGCCGGCGCGGCAGGTGATCTTCACGCATTGATCGCCGTCGGCCTTGAAGCCGAAATTGCACACGAGCGGGCAGACCCGTCCCTGCTTCGTCTTCAGTGCATCGAGCGCGTCAACGCTCGCCAGCTTCACGTCAAACTTGGTGCCGGCATATTTGTTGAACAGCGTCAGCGAACGCTGCGCGGCCGAACTCCACTCGCCCTCCGCAGCCGAGGTCAGGCAGCCGACCCGGCGCAATTCGCTCTGCACTGATTTCGCCAGATCGGCCGCCGATACGGTCGATGTCGGCGCGGGTGCGAGCGCGGCCACTTTCTGGTTTTCGCCGTCGGGCAACATCTGCCGGTCGGCCGTCTGCTTCGTCGCCCCGGCGGCGGCCTCTTTCTCCGCCGCCTGCTTGGCGGCCAGCTCGGCCTTGGCCTTCTCCGCCGCCTGCTTCTCCGCAAGCGCTCTTGCAGCGGCGGCCTCGGCCGCCTTGCGCTGCTGCTCGGCAGCATCGGCTCTGGCCTGCTCGATCGCTTTCGCCTTCTCCGCCGCGATCCTGGCTTCTTCCGCCGCCTTGGCCGCGGCGGCCGCCTTCTCCTGCTCGGCCTTCTGGGCACGCTCGGCGATGAGTCTTGCCTTCTCGTGCTCGGCCGCTTTCGCCTTTTGCTCAGCCGTCGCGCGTGTTTCTTCAGCGGTGATCTTGTTCAATTGCCCCTTGGCCAGATTGGCATAGAAGCCGTCGGGATATTGCCCCAGAAAGGCTTCCCAGCCGTCGCGTGTGCCGAGCTGCAGCGCGAGCTCATAATCCCTGCGAATGGCATCCTGCGGATTCGCCTGCGGACCTGTGGCAGCGGGCTTGGCCGCAACCAGCGGGACATCGTCACCGCCGAGCGAACCGTAGACATACGGCTCCTGCTTGTAGCCGGTGGTCTTGAGCACGTCGTCGCGCACGAAGCCAAAGGCCTTGCGCAGATCGAGGCCAGGCTTTGGCAGATGATCGGCCAAGGCGGTTGCGAACGGGCTATTCCTCAAGTCACCGTCTGATGCTGTCGAACCGGCTTTGGCCGCGAACGCAATCATCGTATTCGGACTGGTCGGCTCAACCTTGGCAAGCCCGCGGCCGATCGCACGGGAGGCCACCGTCCGCTTCATGCTCTTGGCGAACGGGTTGTCGCGGCAGGCATCAAGGATAACGAGCCGAAGCTGCTTGGCTGTCTCGATCGTCACCAGCACGCGATCGAGCGGCAGCGCCTCGTCATAGACGTCGGTATCGGTCTCAAGCGTCGCGTCGGTCGGGATGAGATAGTTCGCGCCGTCCACCTCCATGCCATGGCCGGCGTAGTAGACCACGGCAACATCTGCGTCGCGCGTCCTGCTACCAAATTCGCGCAGCGCCTTGCGCATCTCGGACGCGCTGAGGTCCTGCCTGACATCGACCGTGTCGAAGCCGGCTCTCCTCAGTACGCCGCCGATCAGGCTGGCGTCGCTCACGGGGTTTGCCAGCTTCGGCACGCTCTTGTAGGCGGAATTGCCGATCACAAGGGCGACCCGCTTCTCGGCTTGGGCCGGTCCGCAGATGAGCCAGATCGCAATAATCAACAAACCAAACAATCGAAGCGGAATCACTTGCAGTCCCCGCCGATGCAATTCCATCACAATATTCGCAGCATGGCCGAATGCAAACGTCCCGAGCGTGACGTGCATCACACAAAGGCTTCGAAAGCGGAGTCATGGATAATTCCCGGGTGTGTCTCGCCCCGAGGGTGATGCTGTTTCGCACCTATTCGTGCACCACCTCGTGGCGCATCACGAATGGTGCAAGCAGCGCGTGTACCTCTTGGCCAACGAGCGCGCGCTGATCCTCCGGCAGGCCGGTAAGCGTCACGGTGGCGATCGAGCCGTGGCTGCCGTGGGCGCCGACCTTGACCTTGCAGTCGATGCCGCGCTCGGCGAGCGGCGCCAGTACATTGGTGAACACGCGCTGCGCGGCATCCCAGCGCAGCTGCGGCTTGAACACCTTGCCGACACCCGTTACCGGCATCGGGTCGATCGGGATGACCTGCACCGGTACGGCAGCACGCTCCGGCGTGCGCTCGCGCACCCACGCCTCGAGTTCGCCCGGCGCGACGGTCGCGCCCGGCTTCAACTGCACGTAACCCACGGGCAGTTCGCCCGCATAGGCGTCGGGCTGGCCGACCACCGCGGCGAAGCCGACGGCCGGATGGCGGAACATGATCTCCTCGATCGGCGCCGGATCGATGTTGTGGCCGCCGCGGATGACGAGATCCTTGGCGCGGCCGGTGATCCAGAGATAGCCATCGGCGTCCAGCCGGCCGAGATCGCCGGAATTGACCCAGACCTCGTCGACGAAGGCGCCCTTGTTGTGATCGTCGTTGAGATAGCCGCCGAACACGCCGGGCCCGGCCATGACGACGACGCCGATCTCGTCCGGCGCGCAGTCGCGGATCAGACGGCCGTCGGCGTCGAGCTGCACGATGCGCACGCGCGCATAAGGCATGGGAAGGCCGACCGAGCCGAGCCGGATCGGCCGCGACGGATAGGCCAGCGTGTGCACGCTCGACGTCTCGGTCATGCCGTAGACCTCGACCACCGGCAGCTTCAGCTTGTCCTGGATCGCCGAGCCGACCGCGACGGGGATCGCCGAGCCGCCGCCGGCGGCATATTTCAGGCTGGAGATATCCGCATTGCCCGGCGGCACCGCCAGCGTCGCGGCCAGGACCGTCGGCACGCTCGACAGCGCCTCGGGCTTGAAGCGTTCGACCAGCCCCCAGATGTTCTTCACCGAATTCGGGTTGCGCCATCCGCTCGGCGACAGCACGACCAGCGAGCCGCCGCTCGACAGCGTCAGCAGCACCTGCGTCAGCGATCCGCCGACGTGAAACAGCGGCATGCCGAACAGCAGGTTGGACCCCGGCCTCGGCTTCAGCAGCAGATTGAGCGCCCAGGCCTGATAGACCTGGTTGGCGTGAGTATGCCGCACCAGCTTTGGCGTGCCGGTGGTGCCGCCGGTGTGGAAATAGGCGGCGATATCGCTGCCGAGAATCGTGCGTCCGCTGACCAGCCGGTCTGACGGCTGCTGCTTGATGAGATCGTTGAAGGCAAAGATTCCCTTGGCGGGGTCGCCGCCACCGAACACCTGCACGATCGCCTTGAGATGCTTGAGCTGCGGGCGGATCTGCTCGACCTTCTGCCAGATGTCGGTGCCGGGCATCGGCCCGAGCGCCACCAGGATCTTCGTGTTCGCGGCCTCCAGGATCTCCGCGATCTGGTGCGGCTCGAGCAGCGGATTGACGGGATTGGCGATGCCGGCGGCTTCCGCGCCGAACAGCGTAACGAAGGCGTCGGGCACCAGCGGCAGCATGAAGCTGATGACGTCGCCCTTCTCCGCGCCGAGCGCGTGAAACATGTTGGCGGCCTGCGTGACGCGGCCGATGAAGTCGCGGTACGTGACCACGACCGGCGTATCGGCCGGGTCGGCGTTTTGCAGGAACTGGATCGCAGCGCCGTCGGGATTGCGCTCCGCACCGAGCCTGATCGCGTCATAGGTGCTCTCGGCCGCGACGCGATCGGCGTAAGGGACCTGCTCGAAGGCCCGGACCTCTTCGTCGGCCGCCAGGTCCGGATAGTCGTTGCCGATCAGCCGATCGAGTACGTGGATGCCCGCCATGAAATTCCGTCCTCCCTCAGATGCATGTCCCCGCCCCCCTGTCTTTTGACATTTTGGATCGGCGAGGCCTCGACCGATTGGCCGGTCGAGCGCGAACACAATGATGGATGATTTGGCGTTCGTCTATTGCCTAGCGGCTGCGGCGACGGGTGCCGGTTCGGACGGAATTTGAACCTCCGCGGCCGATCCGGGGACCAAGAACAGGCATCGGATTCGCCTGCCAGCGTCCTGCCGCAAGACTTGAGGTCATCATGACTATGCCCCTGCGGGATCGCATCGGAAGGCTGATCGCCCTGCTCGCCATAACTTCGGTGGTTCTGGCATCGGCGATCGCGTTGCCCGGCGCGGCGCTCGCCGAGGACAGCCAGCTCGACAAGATGCGCGCCAAGATCGCGGCCTTCGTCGCCGACAAGATGGAGAAGCTGGGCGGCTCGCGCATCGTCTACAAGGTGGACAGCGATGGCCTGCGCGAGAGCGTTGTCACGGATTTGCGCGACGACGTCTACAAGACCTTACGCGAGGGCAAGATCGCCTTTTCCGGTCTTGCGATCCGCGACGGCGGCGTCGAATTGAAGATCGCGGACGCCAAGGGCCGCGACGAGTTGAAGCGCAAGCTCGCCTCAGCCGCGGAGGGATTGCCATCGCATGCGCTCGCCGTGACCGACGGCGGCGACGGACTGGTCAGGCTCGCCCCGACCGATGCCGCATCCGCGGCTCGGCTGCGCGATCTCGTCGAAGATTCCATCGCCATGATCGAGCAGCGCCTCAAGGATGCCGGCATCAACCTCGCCAGCGTCCAGCCCGATGGCACGGATCGCATCCGCATTTTCATCCCGGGCATGGTGGAGCCCGGGCGCGTGACCGAGGTCTTCGCCAGGAAGGTCAAGGTCGGCTTCCGCCTGATCGACCTCTCGATGCCGGCGGAGCAGGCACAATCCGGCACGCCGCCGACTGGCACCGAAGTGCTGCCCGGCTTCAAGGACAGCCGGCATTACCTGGTCGCCAAGGAGAGTGCGCTCGACGGCGACGACATCAGCTATGCCGGCCCCGGCTTTGCGAGCGGCACGAAGGACCCGATCGCCTCGTTCCGCTTCAACGGCCGCGGCACGCGGCGCTTCGCCCACATCACCGCAGAGAACGTCGGAAGACCCTTCGCCATCGTGCTCGACGACAAGGTGATCTCCGCCCCGGTGATCCGCGAGCCCATCACCGGCGGCTCCGGCCAGATCTCCGGCAATTTCACCCTGGAAGAAGCCAACAGCGTCGCCATGTTGCTGCGCGCCGGGTCGCTGCCGGGGCACCTCGGCCTCGTCGAGCAGCAGGTGATCCAGCCCGCCGGCAAGCCATAAGGCGGAGATCGCCCGACGCCCCGCCTCGCCGGGGCCCCTGGTCGATCAACCGCGCCGAAGCCCGCGCCCCGGGGAGCCGAATCACGGGGCTCCACGGCCATACGCACCCAACGGGCAATTGCCGAAACGCCCGATCAGGCTAAAATTTGCCTCTTGCGGCATGACGGCCGAAGGCTTCATTCAAGCGGTCGTCATTCGATTTCGGCTATACGTGTCGAGCATACCGACCAGGACTGAAAGCCTTACGCGGGGTTAGTACATGCCGTCCGGCAGCGCAGACATTTCCTCGATCCTCGACCGCATTCTCGATGCGGCGACGGACAATCTCAGGATCGCGAAGATCCTGGTCCAGATGGGCCTCGATCCCAACAACGTCACCTACGACGCGATCTTCAATCGGATGCTGGAGATCTTTGTCCAGAACATCACCCTGGCCAATCTGTTCGCCGCGGTCGGCGCCGGCTTCTTCGTTGCCACCCTCCTGATGCGGACGATGGTGCCCCTGCGGGTCGCCAACATGATTGGCTGCGTGTTCTTCTCCATTTTCGGCGCGCTCTCGGCCAACGTCTCGACGTTCCTCCTTTATCTGCTGCTGCTTCCGATCAACGCCTTGCGCCTGCGGCAGATGCTCAAGCTGGTCAAGAAGGCGCGCCATGCGGCCGAAGGCGACATGTCGATCGAGTGGCTCAAGCCGTTCATGACCGAGCGCAAGTATCGCAGTGGCGATACGCTCTTCAAACTGGGTGATCCCGCCAAGGAGATGCTTCTCACGGTCACCGGCAAGTTCCTGGTCAAAGAGATCAATGTCGAGATCGGGCCCGGAGCTCTCATGGGAGAGCTCGGCTTCCTCACGCCGGACAACCGGCGCACCGGAACGATCGAATGCATCGAAGACGGACAGGTGCTGACGATCACCTATGACCGCTTGCTCGAGATCTATTTTCAGGACCCGCAGTTCGGCTATTACTTCCTGGTGCTGACCAGCCAGCGCCTGCTGCAGAACATCGATCGCTTGCAGAAGCAGCTGGCGAGCGAGCGGGCGGCGACCACGAACAGGATCGCGTGATCGGCACCGCCGCTCAGCTCAGCAGCAGCGCCATGCCGGGATCGCCCTTCTCCATCGCGCGCCGATAGGCCGCCCGCGCGCCGATGCGGCCGAGATAGTTCACCACATTCGGACAGCGCGACAGATCATAGGGCTGGAAGTAGCGCATCGTGGTGAGCGAAAAGCCCGTCATGATGTCGGCGGTGGTGAAGGTGTTGCCCGCCAGATATTCGGCGTCGCGAACACGCGCATCGACCAGATCGAAGGCGCGGTCGACGCGCCCCCTGGTCACGGCCAGCATCGGATTGTCCTCGGCGAGCTTGAGCCGGTTCAGGATCATCAGCCGGCCCATGCCGGCCTGCAGCGTGCCGTTGGCGAAGTGAAACCAGTACAGGAACTGCGCGAAATCAGGATGATCTGGGCGGAGCGCAAGGCGTCCATTGCCGTGTTTGGCCATGATGTAATCGACGATGGCGCCGGACTCGGCGAGCACGAAGTCGCCGTCGGTGATCACGGGTGCTGTCCCGATCGGATGCAGCGCCTTGTAGTCCGGCGGCGCCAGCATGGTAACGGGATCGCGCGCGTAGCGCTTCAGCTCGTAGGGGATTTCGAGCTCCTCGCACAGCCAGACGATGCGCTCGGACTGCGACTTGCCGAGATGATGGACGGTGAGCATGGCGCCTCCTGGAGACACGTGACGTCGCATCATACCCCGTCATAGCGAACGCAGCGAAGCAATCCAGACTGTCACCGCGGAAAGATTCTGGATTGCTTCGCTGCGCTCGCAATGACGATGTGGAGAGACCCCTACCCCGCCTCGTCCGTCACCATCCGTGCGACCACGCGGTCGCGGCGGATGAAGTGGTGCCAGAGGGCGGCGACGACGTGAACCGCGATCAGGGCGAGCAGCACATAGGCAAAGAGGATGTGGCGGTCCTCATAGGCGCGCGCGGCTTCGCGGTCGGGAGAGGTGAATTGCGGCACGTGAAACAGGCCGAAGAAGTCCGAGTAATCAGGCGCGTGCGCGCCGGAATGCGCCCAGCCGAGCATGATGACGACAATGACGGCAAGATAAAGCGCGCCATGGCTGATGCGGGCGGCGAGCTTCTGCCAGGGCCGGCTGTCGGCCGGCAGCGCCGGCGTCGGGTTGAAAGCGCGCCAGACCAGACGCAGCACGGTGAGCAGCAGGATCATGTAACCGATATCGGCATGGATCGAGCGGTAGAAGAAGCGGTCGGGCCGCGCCGGGATGTGATTCATCCACCAGCCGAAGCCGACCATGCCGAGGATCGCCAGCGCCAGGAGCCAGTGCAGCCACCGGGCAACGCTGCCCCAGCCGTTACTGGTGTTTCTGATCATATCGGCTCCCCGGGATTTTGCGGAGATGTCCCTGCCCGCAGCGCAGCATGGCCGCAGATAGCGGGAACGTGCGGCAGGCGCGAAATTGAATCGTTCCAAATTGGCCCCAGGTGACCCCGCCGCAAAACCGCCCCAAAAACCGAATGGTAACCATGACGCCTTAAGGTAACGACGTGACAGACTCCCCGACGATCCTGGTGTTCGATTCCGGCCTTGGTGGGCTCACGGTGCTCCGTGAGGTCGTGGCCGCGCGCCCGGACGCGCATTACGTCTATGTGGCCGACGACGCCTTCTTCCCCTACGGCCACCACAGCGAGGACGAGATCATCGCCCGCGTCGTGCCGCTGATGGGCGAACTGATCGGCACGCATGATCCTGACCTCGTCGTCATCGCCTGCAACACGGCGTCCACCCTGGTCCTATCTCACTTGCGCGCCGCTTATTCCCTGCCCTTCGTCGGCACGGTGCCGGCGATCAAGCCGGCCTGTGCCCAGTCGAAGAGCCGCCGCGTCTCGGTGCTCGGCACCAAGGGCACCGTGAAGCGCGAATACACCAAGGCGCTGATCCGCGACTTCGCGCAGGGATGCGAGGTGACGCTGGTCGGCTCGCCCGAGCTCGCCTCGCTCGCCGAACGCGCACTCGGCGGCCATCCGATCAGCGACGGCGACATCCTCGCCGAGCTCGCGCCCTGCTTTGTCGGCGATGCCGCGGACGCAGGCGCGCGCACCGACACGGTGGTGCTCGCCTGCACGCATTATCCGCTCCTGCTCGACCGGCTGACCAGGCTCGCGCCCTGGCCGGTCGACTGGATCGACCCGGCACCGGCCATCGCCCGCCGCGTCTCGGATCTGCTCGCCCCGGCTATCGGGGGCATCGCGCAGTCCGGCGCCGAGATGATCTTCACCTCGAACCGCGTGCATGGCCTTTCGGCCACGCTGACGCCGTTCTTCGGCGGCCGCGTGCTGGCCTGACTTTTCGGGGCCATGGTGCGCTGCTAGGCTCGCCGTCGTCATCTCCGCGCAGGTTTCCCAAGGTCATTCCCAAGGTCATCGCATGTCGGTCCCGACCACGCCGCTCAACCGTCTCCGCCAATTGTGGCGCGAGGGCCGCCCCGCCTTCGGTGCGATTGCGACGATTCCGAGCGTGCAGACCGTGCAGATCATGGCGCGCTCGCTCGACTGGATCATCGTCGACCTCGAGCACGGGCCGATCGGCCTCACCGAAGCGCATGCGATGATCGCCGCCACGACCGGCACGCCGTGCACGCCGCTGGTGCGGATCGCGGCGAACGAGCCGTGGCTTGCGAAAGCGCCGATGGACATCGGCGCCTTCGGCATCAATTTTCCGATGATCACGAACCGCGCGGAGGCGGAGAAAGCGGTGCGCAGCGTCCGCTATCCGCCGCGCGGCGATCGTCTCTGGGGTCCCTTCCACGCGCCATTCCGTTGGGGCCAGTCGATGCCGGATTATATGGCCGGCGCCGACGACGAGATGATCTGCATGATCACCATCGAGCATGTCGAGGCCGTCAACCGCATCGACGAGATCATGGCGACGCCCGGCATCGACGTCGCGGTGATCGGCCCCGGCGATCTCGCCACCTCCATCAACAAGCGCGGCCAGATGGACGATCCGGAGCTGCTCGAGCTGGTCGCGCGCGCCGAGGCCGGCATCCTGAAAAGCGGCGTGCCGATCGGCGGCGTCGCCCGCACCGCCGACCAGGCCAACGCCCTGGTCGACCGTGGCTACCGGGCGATCGCGCTCGGCTTCGACTGGTCGCTGTTCCAGCGCGGCATCATGGCGGCGTTCGAGGGCATCAGGCGCTGAACAGGCCGATGACCACCTTGCCGGGAACGGCGGCGCTGCTAGGGTCGGCCGTTCCAGGGAGGAAAAACCATGCTCAAAAAGACTTTGCTCGCTCTTGCCTTCACCGGCCTTGCCGTTGCCGCCGTCGCCCAGCAGCCCGGCATCAAGCGAACCCCGCTCCAGAAGGTCGAGTTTCCGGACGGCTACAACACCATCACCGCTATCGCGGAAATCCCGGCGGGTGGCGCGGCCGGACGCCATACTCATCCCGGGATCGAAACCGGCTATGTGCTGGAAGGCGAACTCAATCTCCTCATCGACGGGCAGCCGGAAAAAACCCTCAAAGCCGGTGATTCCTACCAGATCCCGGCAGGCGTCGTGCACGACGCCAAGGCTCATGGCGATAAGGCTATGAAAGTGCTGGGAGTTTACGTCGTCGACAAGACCAAGCCGCTCGCCTCGCCGGCGCCCTAATGCGGCGAACCGACCGGGCCCAACCGGGTTAGTTCGTGCTAGAGCAGGCGACGAGCGGGAACCCGCTCGCTGCTCATATTTTAATCTGCGGGAACCGAAAGACCGATGCGCGGGACGCCAAAGACCATTTCGCTGCCGCGCCGCCTGATTTGCGACCTCATGCGCGCCTCGATGGGCGTGCCCTTCGTCTCGCTGTCCCGTTCGCTCAATATCCGGCCCCTGCTGGAGGCCCGCTCAGGCGCGATGGCGCCCGCCGGCTGGGCGGCGATCTTCGTCAAGGCCTTCGCCCTGGTGGCCAGGGACGAGCCGGTTCTGCGCACCGTCTACGCCAAATGGCCCTGGCCGATGCTCTACGAGCTGCCGAAGAGCGTTGCGCTGGTGGCCATCGCGCGGGTCGAGGACGGCGAGGAATGCGTGCTGCCGCAGCGAATCGCAGCCCCGGAGGCCCTTCCACTGGCCACAGTCGATGCCGAGATCCGGCGCGGCAAGACGGCGCCGATCGACGACGTCCCGATGTTCCGCAAGATCATGCGGGCAACCCGCCTGCCACTGCCGCTGCGGCGACTGTCCTGGGCCATCGGGCTGAATTTTGGCCGGCAGCGGGGCAATTGGTTCGGCAGCTTCGCGGTGAGCTCGGTGGCCGCCTATGGTGGCGGCGAGCTGCATCCCGTCACGCCCGGCCCGTTCATCGTCAGCTATGGGGTGGTCGAGCCCGACCAGACCATCCATGTCGTGATCCGCTGGGACCACCGGGTCACCGACGCCGCCCCCATCGCCCGGGTCCTGACCCGGCTGGAACAGGTCCTGAACACTGAAATCGCTGCCGAATTGCGGGCAGCTGGCCCCAAGCCGATCCGGGCGGTGGGCACGTGACCGCGTAGCGGTCATCCCGGGGCGGTGCGCAGCACCGAACCCGGGATCTCGAGGAACCCAGGCGCGCAAGCGCGCGCCGGGGTTCGCTCTGCGAGCGCCCCGGAACGACCCTCCCCGCATTGACAGCGAACCCCAAACTCCCCTAAAAGCCGCCTGCTCGCGGGCCGATTTCGGCCCGCGAAGCGTTTCGCGACCCGTGGTCCTGTCCCTTAAAGCTTTGGGGATCGGACCTGTCGGTGCCGGGCTTTGGCCTGTCACACAGGAGGGCGCGTTTCCTCAAACCATGCAACCGAAGAGGACGCGATGACTAAGCGCAGTGAGGCGAAGTACAAGATCGATCGCCGTATGGGCCAGAACATCTGGGGCCGCCCGAAGAGCCCCGTGAACCGCCGCGAATACGGCCCCGGCCAGCACGGCCAGCGCCGCAAGGGCAAGCTCTCCGACTTCGGCGTGCAGCTGCGCGCCAAGCAGAAGCTGAAGGGCTACTACGCCAACATTTCCGAGCGCCAGTTCCACGGCATCTATGTCGAGGCGAGCCGCCTCAAGGGTGACACCGGCGAGAACCTGATCGGCCTCTTGGAGCGTCGTCTCGACGCGGTCGTGTACCGCGCCAAGTTCGTCTCGACGATCTTCGCCGCGCGCCAGTTCATCAACCACGGCCACATCAAGGTGAACGGCCGCAAGGTCAACATCTCGAGCTACCAGCTCAAGGTCGGCGACGTGATCGAGGTCAAGCAAGCCTCCAAGCAGCTCGCCCACGTCCTCGAAGCCAGCCAGCTCCCCGAGCGCGACACGCCCGACTATCTCGAAGTCGACCACGGCAAGATGACCGCCAAGTACATCCGCATCCCCGGCCTCTCCGACGTGCCGTTCCCGGTGCAGATGGAGCCGCATCTGGTCGTCGAATTCTATTCGCGCTAAGATCTGATTATCGGAAGGCCCCGGTTCGCCGGGGCCTTTTTGCTTAAAGAGCCACGTCAGTGGCCATCCCGCCGTTAGGAGGCGTCGCATGCTCTACACCCCTCCCCCGATCGATCCCAAGGCGCCACCGGTGCGCATAAATCTGCTGTCGGACACGCAGACCAAGCCGACGGCTGCCATGCGCGAGGCGATGGCGCGCGCCGAGGTCGGCGACGAGCAGGTCGGCGACGATCCGACCGTGAACGCGCTGTGCGAGCGCGTTGCGGATCTGCTCGGCAAGGAAGCCGCCGTCTACATGCCCTCGGGCACGATGTGCAACGTCACCGCGACGCTGGTGCATTGCCGCCCCGGCGACGAGATCCTCGCCCATGAGAGCGCGCACATCATCGCCCGCGAAGGCGGCGCGCATGCCGCGATCGGCGGCTTCCAGGTCATGCAGCTGAAGGGTGCCGACGGCCAGTTCACGCCGGAGACGTTCCGCAAGGCGCTGCACCCGCGCACGCGCTACCAGCCGCCGCAGACCGTCGTCAGCGTCGAGCAGACCGCCAATATCGGCGGCGGCACGATCTGGAAGAAGGCCGCGCTCGACGAGATCGTCGCGATCGCCAGGCAACATGGTCTCGTCACCCACATGGACGGCGCGCGCCTGCTCAACGCCACCGTGGCGAGCGGCATCTCTCCACGCGACATGACGGCGGGGTGGGATTCGGCCTGGATCGATTTCTCCAAGGGCCTGGGCGCGCCGATCGGCGGCGTGCTCGCGGGCTCGCGCGCCTTCATCGACGCGGTCTGGCAGTGGAAGCAGCGCCTCGGCGGCTCGATGCGGCAGGCCGGAATCTGCGCCGCCGCCTGCATCTACGCGCTCGACCACCACGTCGACCGCCTCGCCGACGACCACGCCAATGCGCGCGCGCTCGCCCGCGGATTGTCGCAGATCGCAGGCATCGAGGTGCAGGAGCCCGAGACCAATCTCGTGTTCTTCAAGCCCGACGGCGCCGGCGTCCCGGGCGACAAGATGGTCGCGGCGCTGCGCCAGCGCGGCGTGACGCTCGCGATGATGGACGGCCGCATCCGCGCTTGCACGCATCTCGACGTCAATGCGAGCCAGATCGAGGAAACGATCGGATACGTGCGCGAGATCGTGCGCGGGGCGTAAGTCCCGTAGCCCGCGATCAGCGCCCCATCGCCTGATAGATCAGCGTCTTCAGCGCCAGTTGAATCCGGCCGCGCTGCGACGGGGTCTGCACCATGAGGATCCCGAACAGATCGTCTTCGGGGTCGATGAAGAAGAAGGTGCCGCCGACGCCGTCCCAGCGATATTCGCCTAGCGGCCAGGACGTGCCTGATGGCACCGAGGTGCGCACGGCAAAGCCGAGGCCAAAGCCGGAGTTCCCGCCCGGATAATAATTATGATCGCGCGCGATCTTCGTCTCCGGTCCGACATGATCCGACGCCATCAGCGCAATGGTCTCGGGCTTGAGATAGCGCCGGCCCTCGTAGGTGCCGCCGTTCAGCAGCATCTGCGCGAACCGGGCGTAGTCACCGACGGTGCCGACCATGCCGCCGCCGCCGGATTCCCCAGTTATGGGCAGCCTGATATCGCGAACCTGCGTCGTCGGATTGATGCTGCGGTCCCCCGGCATCGGCTCGGCAATGCGGGGAAACTTGGCGGGATCGGCGACAAAGAATGCCGTCTCGGTCATGCCGAGCGGATCGAGTAGGCGCTCCCTCTCGAACTGGAGCAGCGTCTTTCCCGAGATCACCTCGACGACGCGTCCGAGCACATCGGTGGAAAAGCCGTAATCCCACACCGTGCCCGGCTGCTCGACTAGCGGCAGCGTGGCGATCTTCGCGGCGAAGTCGGCATTACCGAGATTACTGTCGAAGAGATTGGCCTCGGCGTAGAGTTCGCGCACCGCGCCGCCGCCGTAATAGCCGTAGGGCAACCCCGAAGTGTGGCGCAGCAGGTCCTTGATCGTGACCGGACGATCGAGCGGCTCCAGCGCCAGCGCGACCTTGCCGTCCTCAGCTTTCTTTTCGACGCCGACCTTCATGCCGGCAAAGGCCGGAATGTATTTTGAAACGGGATCGTCGAGCGCGAGCTTGCCCTCCTCGACCAGCATCATCGCCATCACGGAGGTGACCGGCTTCGACATCGAATAGAGGCGGAAGATCGTGTCCGCGCTCATCGAAATCCTGGTCGCGACGTCGCGCACGCCGAAATTCTCGTAATAGACCGGTTTGCCGTGCTGCTGGAGCAGCAGGATTGCGCCGGGTATCTTCCCGGTCGCGACCTCGTTCCTGATGTAGTCGGAGACTTTCGCCAGGCCTTCAGGCGAGAGGCTGCGCGCGGGGCGCCCTTCGGAGCCTGCTCTCGCGCCGATGACACCGACCAGAACGACGAGCGCCGCGATCAGCGCGCGGCGCCCGCTCATGTCACTTCTCCATGGCTTCATAAACCAACTGCTTCAGTGTCCGCTGCACGCGCTGGCGCTCGGTCGGGGTCTGCTCCAGCAGCACGAAGAACATGTCCTGCTTGGGGTCGATCACGAAATAGCAGCCGGAGGCGCCGTCCCACTTCAATTCCCCGAGATCGCCGGGCGGCGGCGGCTTGGCATTGCCGGGGTCGGTGCGGACCGCAAGTCCGAGGCCGAAGCCAAAACCGTCGCCGGGGAAATAGAAATAGTCGCGACTGACCCCCGAGGTCGGGCCGACCTGATCGGTCACCATCAGCTTGAACGTCTCGGGCTTGAGAATGGTCTTGCCGTCGAGGCTGCCGCCATTGAGCAGCATCTGCGCAAAGCGCTCATAATCGGCCATGGTCGTGACCATGCCGCCGCTGGCGAACTGGATCTTCTTGACGACCGTCGGATCGTTGATCCGGCCGACCCTGAAATCGCTGTCATTCGGCACCGGCTGCGCCAGCAGTTTCTGCTTCTCGGGGGCCGTGACGAAGAAGCCGGTATCGACCATGCCGAGCGGATCGAGCAGCTTCTCCCGCATGATGTCTATCAGCGGCTTGCCCGCCGCGATCTCCATCACGCGCGCGAGGACGTCGGTGGAGTGGCCGTACTGCCACAGCGCGCCCGGCTGGTTGTGCAGCGGCAGTTTGGCGATGCGCTCGGCGAACTCGGCGAGATCGAAATCGCCGGCATAGATGTTGGCGTCGCGATAGGCCTTGCGGACCAGGCTGTCGCCATAGAAGCCATAGGTGATGCCGGAGGTGTGGCGCATCAGGTCGAGCACCGTCATCGGCCGCGTCGGCGGCACCAGCTCGAGCGACTTGGTGCCGTCGTCGGCCTTCTTCTCGACGCCGACCTTCACGTTGGCGAAGGACGGAATGTATTTCGAGACGGGATCGTCGAGCTTGATCTTGCCGTCCTCGATCAGCTGCACCGCGACGACGGACGTGATCGCCTTGCTCATCGAGAACAGGCGGAAGATGGTCTTGTCGGTGATCGGCGCCTTGCTGGCGACGTCCTGCACGCCGAAGGCTTCGTGGTAGACCGGCTTGCCGTGCTGCCGGATCAGCACGGTTGCGCCGGCGATCTTGCCGGTTGCGACCTCGTTCTTGAAGAATTCGCTGATCCTCAAGAGCTTGTCCGGATTGAAATGCGCGCCGGCCGGGATCTCGTAGGTGCCCTCTGCCCGTGCGAACGACATCGCGCCAAGCGACACCAGCGCGCCGCAGGCGAGCGCACGCAGTCCAGACTGTGAAATCATATCCCCTCCCCGGAACATGGCTGGGCGGAGTGTACTGACCGCGTCATCAGGCACAAGGGCTGCTGTGTCGCGCAAGCGCCTCGGCATGGAGCCTGGCGCTCGGCTCGGCAAAGCAGCAGAACACCACGCGCGCAACGGATGGCGCGACGGCGAGCCCTTCGATCGTCGTGCGCACGGCGATATCCGCCGCCCGGTCCGCGGGAAAGCGGAAAATGCCGGTCGAAATCGCGGGAAATGCCACCGAGGTCAGCTTGTGCTTCCCGCACAGCTCCATCGAACGGCGATAGCAGGAGGCGAGCAGATCGTCTTCGTCCAGCGTGCCGCCATTCCAGACCGGACCGACGGTATGGATCACGTGCGCGGCCTTGAGCCGATAGCCCTTGGTGATCTTGGCGTCGCCCGTTTTGCAGCCGTGGAGCATCCGGCATTCGGCGACCAGATCGGGCCCGGCGGCCCGATGGATCGCCCCATCGACGCCGCCCCCGCCCAGGAGCGACGTGTTGGCGGCGTTGACGATGGCGTCAACGCTCAGTGTCGTGATGTCGGCAACGATGACCTCGAGCTCCGCGCCGCCAATCCGGCGCGACAGCGCGGTCACGCGTCAGGCCGCGACTGCGACGCCCTTCTCGGAGAGGAGCTGCTGCAATTCGCCGGCCTGGAACATCTCGCGGACGATGTCGCAGCCGCCGACGAATTCGCCCTTCACATAGAGCTGCGGAATGGTCGGCCAGTTGGAGAAGGTCTTGATGCCGTTGCGCAGTTCTGCGGATTCGAGGACGTTGAGGCCCTTATAGCCAACGCCGAGGTGGTCGAGGATCTGCACGACCTGGCCGGAGAAACCGCACTGCGGAAATTGCGGCGTGCCCTTCATGAACAGAACCACGTCGTTCGACTTCACTTCGTTGGCGATGAATTCCTCGATGCTCATATCCATGTCCTTCTGGGGCGGAGCCCTCAACAATCACTCCGGGCCGGCTCAGCCGATTTAACCCGATACCTGCCTATATATGTAGCCCAAACCGTTGTGCATCCAAAGTAAAATGGCGGCGAACACCCCCTCGGCGGCCGGTCCTGCTGGCACCGGCCCCATTGCATGATGACACGAATATCATCACCGGGGAGGACTTTCATACCGTAACGGAGCCCCTATCTAGGACGAACCTTGGTTTTGGAACCGGGCAACGCCAACAACGTTCTCTTGTCCTGTCTGGAGAAAAACGTGACGAAACCAGCCTCCGCCACGGCCGCCCCGCCAATTTCGTCATCGTCCTCCGACCCGGGCAATCTCGCCCAGCGGCTGGAGGATGGGTTTCTCGCCGTCCGCAACGAGACCGAGCGCCGCGCCGCCCCGCTGTCGCCGGAGGACCAGCAGATCCAGTCCATGCCGGATGCGAGCCCCGCGAAATGGCACCGGGCCCACACCACCTGGTTCTGGGAGCAGTTTTTGCTCGGCGAGCATTGCCCGGGCTACCAGCCCTTCCACCCCGATTTCGCGTTCCTGTTCAATTCCTATTATGTCAGCGCCGGCCCGCGTCATGCCCGGAATCACCGCGGCGACATCACCCGTCCCAGTGCGAACGAGGTCGGCGCCTATCGCAGATATGTCGATGCGGCGGTCGTAAAATTCTTCCGCGAGGCGGGCGAGGACAAGCTCCGGGCCATCGCGCCACTGGTCGAGGTCGGGCTCAATCACGAGCAGCAGCATCAGGAATTGATGTTCACCGACATCCTGCACGCCTTTGCGCAGAATCCGGTCTATCCGGCCTACGACGCGGACTGGCGCTTTCCATCCGCGACGCGCACCGGCGATGACTGGCTGATCCTCAACGAAGGCATCCATACCGTCGGCCACGTCGACGACAGCTTCCATTTCGACAACGAGAAGCCGGCCCACCGCGCCCTCGTCGGCCCGGTCAAGGTCGCGCGCAATCTCGTCACCAATGGCGAATGGCTCGCCTTCATGCGCGACGGTGGCTACGCGAACGCAACGCTGTGGCTGATGGACGGCTTTGCCACCGTCAGCAAGGAAGACTGGCAGGCTCCGGGACATTGGCGCGAGGTCGATGGCGCCTGGCAGGTGATGACGCTCGCCGGCCTCAAGCCGGTCGTTCCCGACGCCCCAGTCTGCCATGTCAGCTACTACGAGGCCGATGCGTTCGCGCGCTGGGCCGGAAAACATCTGCCGACCGAGATGGAATGGGAGGTCGCCGCACGCGCGGGCGCGCTCAACGATGCCTTCGGGATCGTCTGGCAGTGGACGCGATCCTCCTACTCGCCCTACCCGGGTTACCGCGCCATCGAAGGTGCCCTCGGCGAATACAACGGCAAGTTCATGGTCAACCAGCTGGTGCTGCGAGGCTCCTCGCTTGCAACCCCGGAGGGGCACAGCCGTATCACCTATCGTAACTTCTTCTATCCGCACCACCGCTGGCAATTCACGGGACTGCGGCTCGCCGATTACAACTAGTTCTCATCCGACGATAAATGCGCGCCGGACAGCGCGTTCAGGAGAGTATCATGAATGTGCACGCCAGCGCTTTGGCCCAAGCCCATCTTCCCGACGAGCAGACCACTGCATTCGCCCGCGAGGCCATCGAGGACCTCTCGCAGCAGCCGAAAAAGCTGTCGCCAAAATATTTTTACGACGCGACCGGATCGGAGCTGTTCGAGGCGATCACGCGCCTGCCCGAATATTATCCGACGCGTACCGAGCTTGCGATCCTGAAGGAGCGCGGCAGCGAGATCGCAAAGATCATTCCCGAGCATGCGGCGCTGGTCGAGTTCGGCGCGGGCGCGACGACGAAGGTCCGGCTGCTGCTGAACCACTGCAAGTTCGCGGCCTATGTGCCCGTCGACATATCCGGCGACTTCCTGACGGCGCAGGCGAACGGCCTGAAGCGGGACTTCCCGACGCTCGGCATCTATCCGGTGGCGGCCGACTTCACCACGCCGTTCGAGCTGCCCAGGGCGGTCGCGTCAATGCCCAAGGTCGGTTTCTTTCCGGGCTCGACCATCGGCAATTTCGAGCCGCATGAAGCGCAGGCCTTCCTGAAGAGCGCGCGCCAGATCCTGGGCAAAGGCGCGCAGATGATCATCGGCGCCGACCTCGAGAAGGACGAGCGCGTGCTCCACGACGCCTACAACGATGCCGCCGGCGTCACCGCGCGCTTCAACCTCAATGTGCTGGTCCGCATCAACCGCGAGCTCGGCGGCAATTTTGATCTCTCCGCCTTCACCCATCGCGCCATCTACAATCGCGAGCGGCACCGCATCGAGATGCACCTGATCAGCAAGAAGAGCCAGACCGTGCGCCTGCTCGGCACCAGCTTCTCGTTCCGCCCGGGCGAGAGCATCCACACCGAGAACAGCTACAAATACAGCCTCGAACGCTTCGCCGCGCTGGCGCATGGCGCCGGCTGGAATGTGCGGGAGAGCTGGACGGACGCGGCAAGGATGTTCTCGGTGCACGCGCTGGAGGCGGCGGAGTAAACGCTGCACCGCATCTGAGAGCGCTTTCCCTGCGGCGCATCCTTCGAGACGCCCGCTTTAGGCGGGCTCCTCAGAGCCTGACCGAAAAAGGTGAGCGGCTTTAGCGGGCCTGTGATTCCTTCGGATTTGCAAAGATTCGAGGGAGGGCACCATGCCGTGGACCAAAGCCGCTCGTATCAAGTATCAGCGCAGTGGACTGCGTTACACAAGTGATCTGACCGATGCAGAGTGGGCGTTGATCGCCCGGAAGATGCCGCCGCGACGTCGGTTGGGCCGGCCGCGGGAGGTTAATCTGCGCGAGATCGTGCAGGCGATCTTCTATATTCTGTCGAGCGGCTGCCAGTGGCGAGCCTTGCCGAAGGAGTTCCCGCCATACTCGACGGTTCAGGGCTATTTTTACGCTTGGCGCGACACGGGTAGATGGCAGGAGATCGTCGAAGCTTTGGTTCGGAAGGCGCGCCGGAAGCTTGGGCGAAAGCCCAGACCGACAGCTGCCGTCATCGATAGCCAGACCGCCTCGACGACCGAGGCCGGCGGGCCACGCGGATTCGACGCCGGCAAGCGTCTCCATGGGCGCAAGCGCCATATCGTTACCGACACCAACGGTCTCTTGCTGGCTGCCTATGTTCATCCCGCCAACATTCAGGATGTCCATGGTGCCGTTCCTCTGTTGGAGCTCTTGCGAGGCCGCTTCCCAAGGCTTGAGCATGTCTTTGCCGATCGGATTTATCGCGGCAAACAGCTCCTCAACGCACTTTCCGACTGCGGACCATGGACGATCGAGATCGTCGAGCGACCGCTCGGGGTCAAAGGCTTCCAGCTCCTGCCCAGGCGCTGGGTCGTCGAGCGTACCTTTGCATGATTCGGCAGATGTCGTCGCCTCTCCAAAGACTTCGAAGGCTCTGCCGCCACCGAGCTAGCCTGGTTGCTCGCCGCCCATCTGAGGCTCCTAACTCGCCGCTTGGCCAGACCCTGAAGACGTCGACGCTTTTTGAGTCAGGCTCTCAGGATGAGGACGGAGTGCGCGGCAGCAGATTCAACGAGCACTGACGCTGATCAGCCTCATCCTGAGGAGACCGCGGAGCGGTCGTCTCGAAGGACGAGGCGTGCGCTCAGACCGCTCCCGAGCTTCAGTGCTCCTCGGCCTCTTCCACCTTCGACCCCAGCGACACCGACTCCCACACCGCGACGACGATCATGATCACCGTCGTCGCGACCGAGAGCCATAGCGGCGAGAGATCGGCGGCGAACCACCACAGCGCCAGCAGCAGGACGATGCCGATGCCGTGCGATAGCTGGAGGAAGCCGCGGATCGCGTGCTTGAACAGGATGGTGCCGATCAGGAACACCAGCGGCCCGCCGATCGTGCTGACGATGGTGCGGACATCGGAATGCCCGGTGGGGTGCTTCAGCACCAGTTCGTCCGACACCGCGGTCAGGATGATGCCGGCGACGATCGGCATGTGCAGATAGGTGTAGGCGAGCCGTGCCAGCCGGCCGGATTCGGCGGACTTCGAGATGCGCTCGGAGCCGGCCTCGGCGCCCTTGTGGAAATAGATCCACCACATCGCGATGGCGCCGGTGAGCGCGGAGACGAAGGCCAGGATGTTGTCGGCGGTCCAGTCCAGCTCGGCAAAGGTCGCGCCGTTGACGACGACGGCCTCGCCGAGCGCGATGATGATGAACCCGGCGCAGCGCTCGGCCATGTGGCCGCCTTCGACGGCCCAGGCCTCCACCGACGAGAATCCCAGCTTCGGCACCCAGAAGCGGACCGCGGGCGAGATATATTCGATCGTTAGCGCCACGATCCAGAACCAGAGCCGCTCCTCCCCATGCGCGAGGCCGCCAAGGATCCAGAAGATCGCGGAGCCGCAGAGCCAGACCAGGATGCGGATCGCGTTGTGCCGCACTGCCGTGCGGTGACGCGGGGTCGCAAACAGCCAGAACGCGGTGCGTCCGACCTGCATGGTTGCATAGGCGATCGCGAACCAGAGACCGCGGCCATCGAAGGCGGTCGGGATCGTCGTCGACAGCACGAGACCGCCCAGCATCATCAGGAAGATCAGGATGCGGACCGGCGTCAGATCGGGATTGAGCCAGTTGGTGACCCAGGCGGTGTAGACCCACACCCACCACACCGCCAGGAACAGCAGCGTGACCTCGACCGCGCCGAGCGGCGTGAAGTGGTGCAGCAGCGTGTGCGACACCTGCGTGACGGCAAAGACGAAGACGAGGTCGAAGAACAGCTCGGCATTGGTGACGCGGCTGGGCTGGTTCGGCAGGATGACGCGAAACATCGCGCCGCGCGGATTGTCCGCAGCCATCATCGGTCCCCCGCTGCGATCAGATCAGGTGCCGGGTACCCCGGTTTGCAGCGCCAGCGCGTGCAGCACGCCGCCCATCTGGCCGCGCAGGGACTGATAGACGATCTGGTGCTGCTGGACGCGGGACTTGCCGCGGAAGGATTCCGAGATCACGGTCGCGGCATAGTGGTCGCCGTCGCCGGCGAGGTCTCGGATCGTCACCTCGGCATCGGGGATCGCTGCCTTGATCATCGCCTCGATATCGTGGGCGTCCATGGGCATTCGGGTCTCGCTCCTTCTGGTCTCAAGCGTTCGAATCGCTGCCGGGGTCCCCTTGCCGGCAGGGCCAAACTTAGCGTGAACGGCCTTCTACGTCACGCATTCCTGCACTATATCCCTGATCCCATCAGGATAAAGGCACGACAAAGTGCCGCGCGCGACAGATTGATCGAAAAGGCGTGAAATCATGAAGCTCCCAGGGCCCGACCACCCCATCACCATCACCCCAAACCCCCGGCGCGTCCGCGTCATGGCGGGCGACATCGTGATCGCCGAGACCAGCAAGGCGCTGACGCTGAAGGAAGCCAAGTATCCGGCGGTGCAATATGTGCCGCGACAGGATGCCAACATGGCACTGCTGGAGCGCACCGACCGCGTCACCCACTGCCCCTACAAGGGGGACGCGAGCTACTACAGCGTCAAGGCCGACGGCAAGACGCTCGACAACGCGATCTGGACCTATGAGGCGCCCTTCCCCGCGATGGCAGAGATTTCAGGCCATCTGGCCTTCTATCCGGACAAAGTGAAGATCGAGGAAGTGGGGTAGTTTTGGATACGGTCATTCCGGGGCGGTCCGCAGGACCGAACCCGGAATCTCGAGATTCTCAGGTGCGCAACTGCGCACCGTAGTTCAATGCTTCGCATCGCCCCGGAATGACCCGTGTGGCTACGCCCTGAAGATCGTGAGCCCGAGTATCAGCAGCACCAGGAAGATCACGACGAAGACATAGAACAGGAAGCGGGCGATGTCGGCGGAGGCGGCCGAGATGCCGGTGAAGCCGAGCACGCCGGCCACGATCGAGATCAAGAGAAAGATCAGCGCCCATTTCAGGATCGTCATCGCCAGCTCCGACTCGGGTGCCGCTACCCGCGGCCCTCAACGCATTCGGGGACGCTAACTTCGCGGCGCGGAACTGGTTCCTGACGGCGCGGCATCGGCCAAGACGCTGCACAGGCATGACGCTGAACAAACATGCCGCTGCACAAACGGCGCTTGCTGAATCGGGTTCCCGGCGGCACAGTCTGGCCGGGACAGGAGCAAGACCGGGGCGGCCATGATGACGATGTCACATTCAGCGACGATCGATGCAGAGGTGCACGCCGCGCCGAAGAGCAAGACGCGCAATCTGTCGCTCGATCGCGCCCGCACCTTCCTGACGCTGGTGGTGCTGCTGCATCACGCGGTGATCCCCTACACTTATTTCGGTCATACCGATCCGAAGTACTTCTTCGGCTTCGACATGATCGTGCTCGCCACCGACAGTTTCTTCATGGCGATGTTCTTCTTCCTGTCGGGACTGTTCGCCTGGTCTGGTATCGCCCGGAAGGGAGCGCGGAGCTATTTGGCAGATCGCCTGCTTCGGCTGGGCTTACCCTTCGCGATCTGCGCCCTTACAGTCATTCCGCTCGCCTATTACGCGATCTCCCTGCGGCAGCATCCCGAGATCGGCTTTTCGGAATACTATTGGAATATGATCACGAAGGGCCCGTGGCCGAGCGGGCCGATCTGGTTCCTTTGGGTCTTGTTCGCCTTCGACCTGGTTGCCTGCCTGCTGCACCGGCTGTCGCCCAATCTGCTCGATCCGATCAATCGCCTCTCGCTACACGGTCGCCGCCGGCCCGCCGTGTTCTTCGCGGTCATGCTTGCCGTCACCGCGGCGTTCTACATTCCCGGGCGGGTTCACTTCGGAGCAGGCAGTTGGTTCGAGTTCGGGCCGTTCTCGGTCCAGCACGGGCGCGTGTTGCTCTACGCGACCTACTTCTTTTTCGGTGCCGGCATCGGCGTTGCGCAAATGGATCGCGGGCTGCTCGCTGCAGACGGACGGATGGCGAAGGTCAGTTGGGACTGGATGGTGCTGGCGATCGTTCCGTATTGCCTCTTGTGGGTGCTGATCTTCATCAAGCGCGAAATCCTAGGCAACCCGTCGCCGCTGCCGGACTGGTATGAAGCGCTCTATGCCGTCTGCTTCACTGTCTTCAGCGTGGCCATCATGTTTCTGATCCTGGCCTTTTTCCAGAGGTTCAGGCAATCAGGCTCAGCCAAGCTGCTCGATCCAATGCAGAGCGACGCGTACGGCATGTTCCTGGTGCACTATCCGATCGCACTGTGGCTGCAATACTGGCTGTACGACTATGACCTGCCGGCGATCGTCAAGGCGATGGTCGGATTCGTGCTGACCGTCGCGTTCAGTTGGGCGCTCACGCGCGCCTTGCGCCAGATTCCCGGGGCGACGAGGGTGTTGTAGGGCACGCCGTCTCAGCGATTGTAGCCCGGATGAGCGCAGCGATATCCGGGAGACCCCATCAAGAAAGTCCCGGATGTCGCTGCGCTCATCCGGGCTACGAAAAAGCTTACGCCGCCTTCCCGCCCATATACTCCGGCAGCCAACGCTCGAACGACTTGCGCAGCGTGTCGATCGCAACCGGCGCCTCGCCGGCGATCGCGATGGTGTCGCCGCCGGTGGTACCGATCCGCACGCAGGGCACCTCGCAGCCGCGCATCTTGGCCAGCACGCGCCCGGCCTCCGTTTCCGGCACGGTGACGAGATAGCGCGCCTGGTCCTCGCCGAACCAATAGGCCTGCGACACGAGCGCGGTCGGCGCCGCCAGCAGCTTCGCGCCGATGCCACTCGCCATCGCCATCTCGGCGAGCGCGATCAGCAGGCCGCCGTCGGAGAGGTCGTGCACGGCGGTCGCGGTGCCCGCATGGATCATGCCGCGGACGCAGTCGCCGTTGCGCTTCTCGGCGGCGAGATCGACCGGCGGTGGCGCGCCCTCCTCGCGACCGCAGATGTCGCGCAAGTAAACCGACTGGCCGAGCCAGCCATGGGTCTCGCCGATCAGCAGGATCGCCTCGCCCTCGGCCTTGAAGGCGAGCGAGGCGGACTTGGTGAAATCGTCGAGCAGGCCGACGCCGCCGATCGAGGGCGTCGGCAGGATCGCGCGGCCGTTGGTCTCGTTGTAGAGCGAGACGTTGCCTGAGACGACCGGGAAGTCGAGCGTGCGGCAGGCTTCCGAGATGCCCTTCAGGCAGCCGACGAACTGGCCCATGATCTCGGGCCGCTCAGGATTGCCGAAGTTGAGATTGTCGGTGATCGCGAGCGGCTTGCCGCCGACCGCGGTGATGTTGCGCCAGGCCTCCGCCACCGCCTGCTTGCCGCCCTCGAACGGATCGGCCTCGCAATAGCGCGGCGTGACGTCGACGGTCAGCGCCAGGCCCTTCGGGCCGTCCTGCACGCGCACCACGGCGGCATCGCCGCCGGGGCGCTGCATGGTGTTGCCGAGGATGACGTGGTCGTACTGCTCCCAGACCCAGCGCTTGCTGCACATGTCGGGCGTGCCGATCAGCTTCTCCAGCGCGGCCCCGACACCCATCGGCGCCGGCACCTCGCGCGCGTGCACGACCGGCAGCGCGGCGGAAGGGACATGCGGGCGGTCATAGAGCGGCGCCTCGTCGCCGAGCTCCTTGATCGGAAGGTCGGCCATGACGTCGCCGCCATGCTTGACCACGAAACGCTTGCTCGGCGTGGTGTAGCCGACCACCGCGAAGTCGAGGCCCCACTTCTCGAAGATCGCCTCGGCTTCCTTCTCCTTCTCGGGCTTGAGCACCATCAGCATGCGCTCCTGGCTTTCCGAGAGCATCATCTCGTAGGCGCTCATGCCGGTCTCGCGGGTCGGCACCGCGTCGAGATCGAGGTCGACGCCGAGGTCGCCCTTGGCGCCCATCTCGACCGCCGAACAGGTCAGGCCCGCCGCGCCCATGTCCTGGATCGCGATGACGCAGCCCTTCTCCATGATCTCGAGGCACGCTTCGAGCAAAAGCTTCTCGGCGAAGGGATCGCCGACCTGCACGGTCGGGCGCTTCTCCTCGGACTTGTCGTCGAACTCGGCCGAGGCCATCGAGGCGCCATGGATGCCGTCACGGCCGGTCTTGGAGCCCAGATAGACGATCGGCATGTTCACGCCGGAGGCGGCCGCATAGAAGATCTTGTCGGCGTCGGCGAGGCCCACGGCCATCGCGTTGACGAGGATGTTGCCGTCGTAGCGGGTGTGGAAGCGCACCTGGCCCCCGACCGTCGGCACGCCGAAGGAATTGCCGTAGCCGCCGACGCCGGCGACCACGCCAGAGACCAGATGCCGGGTCTTGGCATGCTCGGGGGCACCGAAGCTCAGCGCATTGAGGCAGGCGATCGGGCGCGCGCCCATCGTGAAGACGTCGCGCAGGATGCCGCCGACGCCGGTGGTCGCACCCTGATAGGGCTCGATGTAGCTCGGGTGGTTGTGGCTCTCCATCTTGAAGACCACGGCCTGGCCGTCGCCGATGTCGATCACACCGGCATTCTCGCCGGGGCCCTGGATCACCCAGGGCGCTTTCGTCGGCAGGCCGCGCAGATGGATGCGCGAGGATTTGTACGAGCAATGCTCGTTCCACATTGCCGAGAAGATGCCGAGCTCGGTGAAGGTCGGCTCCCGCCCGATCAGCTTCAGGATGCGCTCGTATTCGTCGGGCTTGAGCCCGTGGGCGGCAACCAGTTCGGGGGTGATCTTGGGTTCGTTCTTCATGGATTCGGGGCTTTCGGCGGCGGTTGGCCGTTCTTAGGAAGATCGGGGCCTCGCGAAAAGCCCTTTATGGCGCATTTTCCCACTGTCCCACGTTTTGCGGCCGAGGGGTGCGGGAACGGGAATTGCACAGCGCGGACAGATCGGATTTAAGGGCTAAGGACCCGCAATTGAAGGCCCATTTCCTTGCACGAATTGACCAAAACGGCCGCTTCGCCCCGCCCCGAGCTGCATGTCGCGACCGAGGGTGAGTTCGAGGGCTGGCAGACCTGGATCAGGGACAGCTTTGAGAACCATATCGGCCCCTTCTGGCACCGCCTGGAGGCGGACGGCAGCGTCCGCTGCGCCTTCCGGGTCGAAAAGAGGCATTTGAACGGCTCCGGCAACGTCCATGGCGGCTGCTTCATGGCCTTCGCCGATTACTGCCTGTTCGCGATCGGCCGGAACGCACTGAACGGCCGCGGCGTGACGGTCAATTTCGCCTGCGAATTCCTGGATGCCGGGCATGAGGGCGAGCTGATCGAGTGCACCGGCGAGGTCACCCGCGCCGGCGGCTCATTGATCTTCCTGCGCGGGCAGATGGCCTCCGGCGAGCGCCTTCTGTTCACCTTTTCCGGGACGATCAAGCGGGCCAAGTGGAAGTCGCTCCCTCAGCCAAACGCATAGCTCGACGCCTTCCCTTTTGGCGTCCCCTCGCCCAGACTTGCGAGAAGCGCGGTCGCGCCGGGGAGCAGGAACAAGGTGCCGCAGAGCACGTCGCCGAGGGGTCGCGCAGCGGCCTCCGTATCATCGCCGCTACCGTCCGTGGCCGCGACCGGCGCCCGTAACTGGCGCGACTATGCGCTGCTGTTCGCGCTCGCCTGCTGCTGGAGCTCCACCTATCCGCTGGCCAAGCTCGCGCTGGACACGATCCCGCCCATCACCTTCATCTCGGCGCGGTCGCTGATCGCGGCCGCCTTCCTGTTCGCGATCCTGTGGATGCGCGGCGTCAGGATCCCGACCGACGCGAAGGCCTGGAAGCTGTTCGCGACCCAGCAGCTGATCAACTCGACCTTCCCGTTCCTGGTCATCACCTGGTCGCAGCAATATGTGCCGGCATCCAACACGGTGGTGCTGGCCTCGACGACGCCGATCTTCGCCTTCCTGATCACCTCGCTGATCACGCGCCACGAGCCCGCCACGCTGTTGAAGCTCGCGGGCGCGATCCTCGGTCTCGCCGGCACGGTCGCCATCGTCGGCCTCGATGCGCTCGGCGGCTTCGGCCGCGAGATCATCGCGGAGATCGCGATCCTGCTCGCCACCATCTCCTTTGCCTGCGCGACGATCTTCGGCCTCAGGCTATCCGACTACGACCCGATGGTGGTGGCCGCCGGCTCGCTGCTGTTCGGCGGCCTCATCCTGCTCCCGCCTTCGCTGATCATCGACCAGCCCTGGACGCTGCATCCGACGTTTCAGGCGATCATCGCCACCATCGTCATGGGCATCGTCTCCAGCGCGTTGGGGCTGATGCTGTTCTACGTCTGCCTCGGCCGGCTCGGCACGCTGACCACGAATGCGCAAGGCTATTTGCGCATCCCGATCGGCGTCGGCCTCTCGGTGCTGCTGCTCGGCGAGAGCGTGCCGTCGAACCTGGCGCTGGGCCTGTTGCTGGTCATGGCCGGCGTTGCCGCGATGACGGTGCCGGCCGAGCGACTGAAGCTGCGCTAGCGCGAGGCGCTATGGCTTGGCGTCGTCCGCCAGCATCTTCCGGTATTTCTCGACGTCGCGCGTCACGAGCTGCTGAAGCAGCTCCGGCGTATGCTCGTTGTCGTCGGGCGCGACGGTCGAGAGATCGGCAAAACGCTTCTTGACCGCGTCGGTCTCCACCGCGGTGCGCGCCGCCGCATTCAGCCTGGCGATGACGGCCGGCGGCGTGCCCTTGGGCGCGAACAGGCCGTTCCAGCCCTGCGCCTCGAATTCGGGCAGGCCGGCTTCGGCGGACGTCGGCAGATCTGGCAGCGTCGCGAGCCGCACGGTCGAGCCGACCACGAGCCCCCGCACCAGCTTCTCGTTGATCGACTGCGACACCGAGGCGGCCGCATCGCAGACGCCGTCGATCTGGCTGCCGACCGCATCGGTCAGCGCAGGCGCGGCGCCGCGATAGCCGACCAGCGTCGCGTCGATCCCGGCGGCCGTGACGAAGCTCTTGCAGATCAAATAGTTCGAGGAGCCGACGCCGGCATGGCCGAGATTGATCTTGCCCGGATTGGCCTTGGCGTAGGCGATGAACTCCTTGAGGTCCTTCGCCGGAAAATCCTTCCGGATCGCGATGATGCCGAACGTCTTGGCCACCATGGCGATCGGCACGAAGGATTCGGGCGTGAACGGCAGCTTTGGATAGATCGTGTAGGTCGCGGCATTGGTGCCGGCATTGCCGATCGCGATGGTGTAGCCGTCAGGCTCGGCGCGGGAGGCGCGTGCCAGCGCGGTCGAACCGCCGGCGCCGGCGACATTCTCGATGACGATGGTCTGGCCGAGCGCGATGCCCATCTGCTCGGCGACCGTGCGCGCGATCACGTCCGAGGTGCCGCCGGCCGCGAACGGCACGATCATCGTGATCGGACGCTTGGGGAAATCCTGGGCGAATGCGGCAGTCGTGAGCGACAGCGCCGCGATCGCGGCGAGGACCCGTTTCAACACGAACGAAATCACGCGGCCTTTTCCAGATGCGCGGTGAGACCGGCGAACAGGCCGCGGCCGTCGGTGCAGCCCATGATGTCTTCGACGTGGTTTTCCGGATGCGGCATCATGCCGAGCACGTTGCCCCTGTCGTTGACGAGGCCGGCGATCGAATGCGCCGCGCCGTTGATGTTGTGGCTCTCGTCAACCGCGCCGTCGGCCGAGCAGTAGCGATAGAGCACCCGCCCCTCGCCCTCGATGCGCTTGATGGTCTCCTCATCCGCCTCGTAATTGCCCTCGCCATGCGCGACGGGGACGCGGATCACCTGCCCGGCATTGTAGCCGCGGGTGAATGGCGTGTCGGAGCGCTCGACGCGCAGATGCACGTCGCGGCAGATGAATTTCAGCCGCGCATTGCGCATCAGCACCCCCGGCAAGAGGCCGGACTCGCAGAGGATCTGAAAACCGTTGCAGACGCCGAGCACGAGGCCGCCCTTGGCCGCATAGTCGCGCACCGCATCCATCACCGGCGCACGCGCGGCGATTGCGCCACAGCGCAGGTAATCGCCATAGGAGAAGCCGCCGGGCACGACCACGAGATCGGTGCCTGCCGGGAGCGACGTCTCGGCGTGCCAGACCATCGCGGGCTCGCTGCCCGAGATCAGCCTCAGCGCGCGCGCCATGTCGCGCTCGCGGTTGATTCCGGGAAAGACGAGGATGGCGGCTTTCATGGCAGGGGTTCCGACGGTGACGGGAATCGGGCTGGCCAAAGGGCCAATTCGTGAAGAGACATAGCCATTTGACGGGGATTTTACCAGTGCTAGCCTCGCCGGACGGCCTTGTACACAGGCCATAGCCACGGCGCTTTTGCCTGACGATTTTGCCCGGGATTGCAGCCATGAACGTCCCGTCGCTGCCCGCATCCTCCGCCGATCCGGTGTCCGCTGAGGGCGTCGTCGCCGCGGGTGCCTATGTCGACGGCCGGCGCGTCGCCAACATCGCCATCAGCGAGGCCTCGAGCTGGCGAGCCAAGCCCGGCCACGTGGTCTGGATCGGGCTGCACGAGCCGAACGCGGCCCTGCTCGGCGCCGTGCAGAAGCAGTTCGACCTCCACGATCTCGCGATCGAGGACGCCGCCCACGCCCATCAGCGGCCCAAGATCGAGCAATATGGCGAGGCCCTGTTCATCGTGGCGCGGACGGCGCAGCTGGTCGAGGGCCGGATCGCCTTCGGCGAGACCCACATCTTCGTCGGCGAAGGCTATCTGGTCTCGGTGCGCCACGGCGCCTCGACGTCCTACACGCCGGTGCGCGAACGCTGCGAGAGCTGCCCGCGAGCGCTCGCGCGCGGCGAGGACTACATCCTCTACGCCATCCTCGATTTCATCGTCGACAACTACTCGCCCGTGCTCGAGAGCATCCACGACGAGGTCGAGGGCATCGAGGACGACGTGCTCTCCAAGCCGATCAGCAAGGCGCAGATCGAGCGGCTCTACATGCTGCGCCGCGACCTGCTGCGGCTCAGGAACGCGATCGGCCCGCTGGTGGAGGTCTGCCGCCGTCTGGAGCATGACGAGCTGGCGATGGTGCGGCAGGCCATGCAGCCGCTGTTCCGCGACGTCACCGACCACGTCAGGAACATCCAGGAGCGCATCGATTCCATGCGCGAGGTGCTGGCCTTCGCCTTCGAAGCGAGCCTGCTGGTGGGACAGGCGCAGGAGACGGCGGTCTCCAAGAAGCTTGCCTCATGGCTCGCGATCATCGCGATCCCGACCGCGCTCGCGGGCATCTACGGCATGAACTTCAAGCACATGCCGGAGCTGGAATGGGAGTACGGCTATTACTTGCTGCTCGGCGTGATGCTGATGGCATGCGGCGCGCTCTATTGGCGCTTCCGTCGCGTCGGATGGCTGTGAGCGCGAAAGCGCTCGGGCAACTTCGTAGCCCGGATGGAGCGAAGCGCAATCCGGGACAGCGCCGTCGCGGATAGCCCCCGGATTTCGCTTCGCTCCATCCGGGCTACGACTGCAGCGTCACAACCGTTCCCGCTCCTCATCCTGAGGAGCGCGCTCTTCGCGCGCGTCTCGAAGGATGAAGGCCGAGGTGCGAGACCCGGGCCTGCATGGTTCGAGACGGCGCTTGCGCGCCTCCTCACTATGAGGGTCTACGGGACGGTTCAGACGATCTCGACCCGATAGTTCTCGATCACGGTGTTCGCCAGCAGCTTGTCGGCGGCCTCCTTCAGCGCGGCTTCCGCCTTTGCCTTGTCGGCGCCGGCGAGTTCGATGTCGAACACCTTGCCCTGGCGGACACTGGCGACGCCGTCGACGCCGAGCGACTTCAGCGCGCCTTCGATGGCCTTGCCCTGCGGATCGAGAATGCCCGTTTTCAAGGTAACGGTGACACGTGCCTTCACGTCGAAAACCCCTTTAGCTCTTCACCAGCACCGGGCCGGAGCCCGCCGGACGCTCGTTCTCCATGAGGATGCCGAGGCGTTTTGCAACTTCGGTATAGGCCTCCAGCAGCCCGCCGAGATCCCGGCGGAAACGATCCTTGTCGAGCTTCTCGTTCGACTTGATGTCCCACAGGCGGCAGGAGTCCGGCGAGATCTCGTCGGCGACGATGATCCGCATCATCTCGTTCTCGAACAGCCGCCCGCACTCCATCTTGAAGTCGACGAGGCGGATGCCGATGCCGAGGAAGAGGCCGGTGAGGAAGTCGTTGACGCGGATGGCGAGCGCCATGATGTCGTCGATCTCCTGGGGCGTGGCCCAGCCGAAGGCGGTGATGTGCTCTTCCGAGACCATGGGGTCGTTGAGCTGGTCGTTCTTGTAGTAGAATTCGATGATCGAGCGCGGCAGCTGCGTGCCCTCCTCGATGCCGAGGCGCTGCGACAGCGAGCCGGCGGCGACGTTCCGCACCACCACTTCCAGCGGCACGATCTCGACCTCGCGAATCAACTGCTCGCGCATGTTGAGGCGGCGGATGAAGTGGGTCGGCACCCCGATGTCGTTGAGGTGCTGAAACAGGTACTCCGAGATCCGGTTGTTGAGGACACCCTTGCCCTCGATCACCTGATGCTTTTTCGCATTGAACGCGGTGGCGTCATCCTTGAAGTGCTGGATCAGGGTACCTGGCTCCGGGCCTTCGTAAAGAACCTTTGCCTTGCCTTCATAAATGCGACGCCGACGGCTCATTGGGATGTACCGTGTTTTGTTGAAATCCATGAATTTGGTGTGCTCCGGTTGACTAGGATTACGACCCACAGCGGAGCTGCCGTGAACGGCCGGGAACCCGTAGAAACAGAACGGGAACCAAGCCTTTAGGCAACCTATCCGATTGGCTGTCCGAGCACAATCGATCCGGCCGTCCGGCACCAACTTATACCGTTTTGCCTGCGGCTTAACGGCTCGTTGTTTTGCCGATTCGTGCCCCCTATCTAGGCATGCGCCGGGGCTGTCGCAACGAGGGCCGCCGGGTCCAGTCAGCAGGGAATTGGAAAAGGCATGAACGAGATCAACAAGCGCGAGGAAGGCTTTGAGAAGAAGTTCGCCCTCGACGAGGAGCAGAAGTTCAAGGCGGAGGCCCGCCGCAACCGCCTGCTCGGGCTGTGGGCCGCGGAAAAGCTCGGCAAATCCGGCGAAGCCGCCACGGCCTACGCCAAGGAGGTGGTCGCGGCCGATTTCGAGGAGGCTGGCGATGGCGACGTCCTGCGCAAGCTCATGGCCGATTTCGCCGCCAAGAGCGTCGTCGTCACCGAACAGGCGATTCGCGCCAAGATGAGCGAGTTGCTCGCTGTGGCCGCGGCCGAGGTGAAGGCGGGGACATAAGGCCGCGCGCGTCCCACACTCGCAGTCATTCCGGGGCGGTCCGCAAGACCGACCCCGGAATCTCGAGATTCCGGGTCCGATGCTTCGCATCGTCCCGGAATGACGGAGCGGGAAATCACCCCTCCTTGAAGCCATACTCCGGCACGTTGCCGCTGGCGCCGTAATATTTGTACGGCAGGAACTTGCCGCTCATGGTGATCTTGACGCGGTCGCCCTTCGGGTTCGCGACGCGCTCGATCCCCATGTCGAAGTCGATCGCCGACATGATGCCGTCGCCGAATTCTTCCTCGATCAGCGCCTTCCAGGCCGGGCCGTTGACCATCACCATCTCGTAGAAGCGGTAGATCAGCGGATCGGTCGGCGGCATCGGCGTGCCGGTGCCGCGCATCGGCACCTCGTTGAGCATCGCGGTCTCGGCCTTCGACAGGCCGAACAGCTCGCCGGCGTTGGCGGCCTGGGGCTTCGTCAGTTTCATCTGGCCGAGGATCGCGCCGACGATCAGCACCTCCGCATAGCCGCCGATCTGCTCGCAGATGTATTTCCAGCTCCAGCCCTTCTCGCGCTTGATGTCGAGCAGCTTCTCGGTGAGGTCTTCGCGTTTCATGTCAGGGTCTCCTCTTGGTTAGGTGTCCGTGCGCCCGGGCTAAAAGCGCGAAGCGCGTCTTCATACAAAATGTCCCGGGCACACGTTCTTGGCTGGCTTAGGAAGACGTGGATGGCCGGGACAAGCCCGGCCATGACGTCTCCTTGAGCGGCTCCGGCTTGGCGTCGGAGGCGACCGTCAGCCCGGGCTTGCCGATATGCACCACGGGCACGTTGCGCGGATCGTGACCGGGCTTCTCGGCCGCGAATGTCTTGCTGCGCGTCACCAGGAAATCGATGATGTGGTTGCGCAGCGCGTAGTACAGCGGATGGCGGTGCAGGTCGGTGCGGCCGCGATCCTTCGGCAGCGGATTTTCGACCACCTCCGCGAGCACCGCGCCGGGGCCGTTGGTCATCAGGAAGATCTTGTCGGCGAGGTAGATCGCCTCGTCCACGTCGTGGGTGATCATGAACGCGGTCTGGCCAGTCTCCAGACAGATGCGCCGCACCTCGTCCTGCAGCGTGCCGCGCGTTAGCGCATCCAGCGCCGAGAACGGCTCGTCCATCAGCATCATCTTCGGCGTGATCGAGAGCGCGCGGGCGATGCCGACGCGCTGCTTCATGCCACCCGAGAGCTCCGAGGGTCGCTTGTGCTCTGAGCCCGTCAGGCCGACGAGATCGATGAAGGTCTGCGCGTGCGCCTTGACCTTCGCCCGATCCCAGCTGCGCCATTTCGAGCTCACGGCATAGGCGACGTTGCCGAGCACGGTGCGCCAGGGCAGCAGCGCGTGGCTCTGGAAGATCACGGCGCGGTCGAGGCTGGTGCCCGAGATCGCCTGCCCGTCGACGATGACGGCGCCTTCGCTCGGCGCATCGAGGCCGGCGAGGATGTTGAGCACCGTGGTCTTGCCGCAGCCGGAATGGCCGATCACGCAGCAAAACTCCCCGCGCGGCATCGACAGCCACAGGTTCTCGAACACGGTGGTCGTGGCACCGCCCGCACCCGGATAGCGCTTTGCGATGCCTTCGATGGAGACGAATTTGTCGGTCATCGGCCCCTACTCCGGAAATGTGACCATGCGCGTGAAGCGCGCGAGGATTTGGTCGAGCAGCATGCCGACGATCCCGATCAAGAGGATCGCGATGATGACGTTGGTGATCGAGAGGTTGTTCCACTCGTTCCAGACGAAGTAGCCGATGCCGGTGCCGCCGACGAGCATCTCGGCGGCGACGATCACGAGCCAGGCGATGCCGATGGAGATGCGCATGCCGGTCAGGATCGTCGGCGCCGCCGCCGGCAGGATCACGGTGAAGGCACGCCTGATGGTGCCGACCTCGAGCGTGCGCGCGACGTTGATCCATTCCTTGCGCACGCTGGCAACGCCAAAGACGGTGTTGAGCAGCATCGGCCAGATCGAGCAGATGAAGATCACGAAGATCGCCGAGATCGAGGAATCCTTGATGGTGTAGAGCGCGAGCGGCATCCAGGCGAGCGGCGAGATCGGTTTCAAGACCTGGATGAAGGGGTCGAGCGCCTTGCTCAGCAGCGGCGACATGCCGATCAGGAAGCCGAGCGGAATGGCGACGAGCACCGCCAGCAGATAGCCGGTGCCGACGCGCGCGATGGAATAGGCGAGCTGGATGCCGAGCCCCTTGTCGTTGGGTCCGTTGTCGTAGAACGGCCGCTTCAGGTGCTCCCACAGCTTGGCGCCGACATCGAGCGGCCCCGGCATGGCGGATTTGCCCTGCGTCGCGGTGAGGCCCATCAGCTTGGCGTATTCCGGGCTCATCGTCGCGACCGGCGCCGTTGCGCGCGTGGCGAGATGCCAGATGCCGAGGAACGCGGCCAGCAGCACGATCGAGACGAGGCCGGCGCGGAGACGGAGGGAGGTGGTGGTCATCTTGCGGGATCCCTCCACCCGTCGTCCCGGCGAAAGCCGGGACCCATAACCCCAGGGAGAAATTTGGCGAAGACTAGCCGTTCGGTACCCTCACCGATCGCAATCGATAGAGCACGGCGTATGGGTCCCGGCCCCCGTGCGCAACGCGCACTAGGCCGGGACGACGATGAGAGAGCGCGGTCCATCACGACGCCTTCCTGATCTTGAAGCTCGCAACGTAATCCTCGGGCTTTGCCGGATCGAAGGTCTTGCCCATCACCGCGAACGACTTGTAAGCACTCGCCGGCGGCGACAGGCCCATCTCGGTCATCAGCTTCTTGGTGTCCGTCGCCAGATACACCTGCTCGGCGACCGCCTTGTAGTCGACGTCGCCCTTGATCTGGCCCCAGCGCTTCATCTGCGTCAGCATCCACACCGCAAAGGACTGCCAGGGGAACGGATCGAAATCGACGCGCTTGGCGTCGGTCTTCACCCCGCCGAGGCCGTCGGCATAGGTGCCGGTCAGCACCTGCTCCAGCACCGTGACCGGTGCGTTGATGTAGTTGGCGGGCGCGATGGCCTCGGCGATCTGCTTGCGGTTCTCGGCCTTCGACGCATAGGCGGTGGCATCGACGATGGCGCGCGTCAGCGCGGCAAAGCTGTTCGGCGCCGTGGTGATGAATTCGCGGCTGGCGGCAAAGCTGCAGCAGGGATGGCCGTCCCAGATCTCCTTCGAGAGCAGGTGCATGAAGCCGACGCCGTCATAGATCGCGCGCTGGCAGATGTTGTCGGGCGCAAGGAAGCCATCGATGTTGTCGGCGCGGAGGTTCGCGACCATCTCCGGCGGCGGCACCGAGCGCAGCTGCACGTCGGTGTCGGGGTCGAGCCCGTGCTCGGCGAGATAGTAGCGCAGCAGATAATTGTGCATGGAGTAGTCGAAGGGGATCGCGAATTTCAGGCCCTTCCAGTCCTTCGGGTCGCGCTTGTCCTTGTGCTTGGTCGCCAGCACGATGCCCTGCCCGTTGATGTTCTCGATCGCGGGGACGGCAAACGGAATGGCGTTGGCACCGAGGCCGAGCGAGATCGCGATCGGCATCGGCGCCAGCATGTGCGCGGCGTCGTATTCCTTGTTGATGGTCTTGTCGCGGATCACGGCCCAGCCGGCGGTCTTGACCACTTCGACGTTGAGGCCGTGCTTGGCATAGAAGCCCATCGGCGCCGCCATGATGATCGGCGTCGCGCAAGTGATCGGGATGAAGCCGACCTTGAGGTCCTTTTTCTCGGGCGCTCCGGCCTGCGCAAAGACTTCGGTCGCCGTCTGAATCGGAAAGAACTGCGACAGCGCGGCCAGCGCCGTGGACGCGCCGACCGATTTCAGGAAGGCGCGCCGCGCCACGTCCTGCGGAAACATCGCGCGCATCACCGCGGAGGCGACGACGCCCTCGTAGCGCTTGTCCTCGCTCTCGACGGGCGCGCAGCGCATCGCCGTGGCCTGCTCGTGCTCCGCCGCGGATTGGTGCTGGCCACAGACGCAGCCGGCTCGAAGGTTGCGATCGGGATCAAACGGATTGTCGAACGTGGACATCGGACCTCCTGCGCGTCATTGCAGGAGCAATTACGCAAGGAGCATGCCACCGCCTTTCGGCCGGCCAGTGCCTTGATGACGCAGCACTTTTCATCACACTTGGTCGCTACGAAAACTCGTGATATACGATAATTCGTAGTTCAATCACGAGATTTCGTAATGGCAACGATGCCAATGCTCGTTTCCGATGATACCGCCGAGGCGATCGATCCGCGCGTCGCGGCCTTCGAATCCTCCGTCGAGGCCACGCTGTTGGTCGATCCCTATGCCGACCAGATCATCGATGCCAATCCGGCCGCCTGCGCCCTGCTCGGCTACGACCGCGCGCTGCTGCGGCAGACCAGGGCGAGCACCCTCCACGCCGGCGAGCTTCCGGCCCTGACTGTCTTTACCCAGGCCGTGCTGCACAAGGGCGCCTACTGGACCACGGCGCTCACTCCCCGCCATGCCACCGGGCAAAATCTCAGGCTGGAATATGCCGGCTGCGTTCTGCCGCATGACGGCCGCACGCTGGTGCTGCTCACGCTGACCGATCTCGACGCGCGCCGGCGCCGCAATGTCGACGCCGCCGCCGAAGACCACATGCGCAGCGGCATCTCGACCTGGCAGCGGGTCGAGCGTGTCTTCCAGGACATCGAGCGCGAGAACCAGCTGATCCTGCGCGCCGCCGGCGAAGGCATCTATGGCGTCAACGCGGAAGGAAAGACCACCTTCGTCAACCCCGCCGCCGAACGCATGCTGGGCTGGACCGCCGAGGAGCTGGTCGGCAAGGAGATCCACCCGATCGTGCACCACACCCATCACGATGGCCGGCACTATCACAACCATGATTGCCCGATCTACGCGGCGTTCCGCGACGGCGCCGTGCATCAGGTCGACGGCGAGGTGTTCTGGCGCAAGGACGGCTCGCCGGCCTGGGTCGAATACACCTCGACCCCGATCCGCGACCGCGGCGTCGTGGTCGGCGCCGTCGTCGTGTTTCGCGACGTCAGCCAGCGCCGCGAGGCCGACGAGAAGCTGCACGCCGCGCTCACTGAAGTCGACCGCCTGCGCGAGCGGCTCGAGCTGGAGAACGCCTATCTCCAGGAGGAAATCCGCATCGAGACCAATCCGCGCGGCATCATCGGCCAGAGCGAGGCGGTCCAGAAGACGCTGCGCCAGGTCAAGCTGGTGGCGCCGACCACCGCGGCCGTGATGATCACCGGCGAGTCCGGCACCGGCAAGGAGCTGATCGCCCGCGCCATCCACGAGGATTCCACCCGCAGCGACCGGCCGCTGATCCGCGTCAACTGCGCCGCGATCCCGCGCGAATTGTTCGAGAGCGAGTTCTTCGGCCATGTCCGCGGCGCCTTCACCGGCGCGACGCGCGACCGCATCGGCCGGTTCGAACTCGCCGACGGCGGCACGCTGTTCCTCGACGAGGTCGGCGAGATCCCGCTCGAACTGCAAGGCAAGCTGCTGCGCGTGTTGCAGGAAGGCAATTTCGAGCGCGTCGGACAGGAGCGCACCCGCGCCGTCGACGTCCGCGTCATCGCCGCGACCAACCGCGATCTCAAGCAGGAAGTGCAGCGCGGCCGCTTTCGCGAGGACCTCTATTTCCGCCTCAACGTCTTCCCGATCGAGACGGTGCCCTTGCGCGAGCGGCGCGAGGACATTCCACTGCTCGCCCAGCATTTTTTGACGCGCGAGGGCAAGGCGCTGAAATCGAATTTGCGCCTGTCGGAAGGCGATGCGCGGCGGCTCGCGCGCTACGACTGGCCCGGCAATGTCCGCGAATTGCAGAACGTGATCGAGCGCGCCGCGATCCTGTCGCAGAACGGCCGCCTGCGCATCGACCTGCCTGACACATCCGGCGCGCCAGCGCCGACCGGCGCCGCGCGCCAGAAGGCCGACGCGCGCCCGGCGGTCATGACGTCGTCGGAGATGCGCGATCACGAGCGCGCCAACATTCTCGCCGCGCTCGAGGCCTGTGCGGGAAAAGTGTTCGGCCCCGGCGGCGCGGCGGAAATGCTCGACATCAAGCCGACCACGCTGGCCTCGCGGATCAAGGCGCTTGGGATCGCGCCCCGTCCGCGGGCCTTCGGTTAGCGAGGCTCACGCCGCCTTGGTCGTCACATCGGATGCGATCGGCAGCCCCTGCTCGATCGGCAGCGACGGATCGCGCGACCATTCGTTCCAGGAGCCGAAATACATCCGCACGTCCCTCACGCCGGCGTTCTTCAGCGCCAGGAACGTGTTCGAGGCCCGCGCGCCCTTGAAGCAGTAGAGATAGACCGGCGTCGCCTGCGAGATGCCGACGGTGGCGCATTCGGCCAAAATCTCGTCCTTGGACTTGAAGCGCGGGCCTTCGGCAGTCGGCTTCATCATGCGGTACCATTCCAGCCACACGGCGCCGGGGATGCGGCCCTTGCGCGGGCAGAAATCCTTGCCGTACGGAGACGAGCTGTCGCCGATCCACTCGTCGACGTCGCGCACGTCGAGGATGGCGATGCCGGGCTTGCCGACGGCGCCGAGCATCGTCTTCGCATCGATCAGGATCTCGCCCGCCTCGGGCACGATCGCAAACGAGGCCTTTGCGGGCGCAGGCACGTCCTTCGTCACCGGGAAGCCCGCTGCCGACCACGCATCGAAGCCGCCATGCAGCACCTTGACCTTGGGATAGCCGAGCATGGTGAGCAGGTAATAGCCGCGGCAGGACTGGCCGAAGCCTGAGTTCATCGACTGTTCGTAAATCACAGCCGTCTCCTTGCCGGAGAGGCCGGCGCCGCCGAAGGCATCGGCAAACTTGGTCTTCAGCTCAGCCATTCCCTCCGGCGTCGAGGTCGCCAGGAACGTGAAAATCTCGTGCACGTTGACGGCGCCCGGCAGGTGGCCGGCGGCGTAGGCATCGGGGTTGCGGGTGTCGATGACGACACACGGCTCTAGCTTCAAGAGATCGGCGAGTTCGACGGCAGTGATCAGAACGTCAGTCATGGCAGCCTCTCCGTTGAGGTTGGGGGTCTTCGGGTGGACTCGCAAAAATCAGGAATCGGCGAGCATCTTGCGCAGCTGCTTGGTGGCAGGCGTGACGATCGCGACGAAATAGGCTTCGCGCAGACGCCGCTGCGCGCGGTGGCTCCTGAGGTAGCCGCGCGCGCCACAATGCAGCATCGCCGCATGCGCCGCCGCGACGCTGGCCTCGCCGGCGCGCAAGCGGAGCGCGATCACCTTGCGCCAGTAGGTTTCCTCCTCGTTGTAGGGATCGCGCGCCAGCGCCATGGTCTCCGCCTCCAGCTCTGCGGCGAGATCGCGGAAATGCACCGGCTGCTGCGGCAAATAGCGGTTGATGTGGCCGAGGGGATTGTCGACCTCGTCCATGATGTTGATGCAGTCCCTGATCACGCCAAGCGCCATGCCGGCCTGGAGCAGGATGAAGCCGGCGCGGATCTTCTTGACGAACGGACCGGCGGGATCGGCGAGGATCAGCTCATCCGGCACGAACGCGTCGCGGAACTGCACGCCATAGGTGCCGGTGCCGTCCATGGCGAGGAACGGCTTGCACGGCGTGAGCGTGATCGCGGGATCGGAGCAGTCGGCCAGGAACATCACGAGCCCCGGCTCGTCCTCGCGCTCGAAGATGGTACCGAAATAATGATCGGGGCCGAGATTGGAGACCCATGGCAGCGCGCCGCGAACGATATAGCCGCCCTCGACCTTCCGCCCTTTCAGCTTGAGCTTCTCGATGCCGAAAAAGCTCTTCATCGGGTTGGAGAGCCCGGTGCCGCCGAGCACGCGGCCGGTCGAGAACGCATCGCCGAAGCGCTTTGCCAGCTTCATATTGGTGGAGTTCGCGGCGTACCAGACCAGCGTGTTCTGGCACCAGGCCATGAACGCCGTGGCGCCGCAGACCTCGCCGATCGCTGCCATCGCCTGGATCGCGCAGCGCAAATCGGCGGGACCTTCATGCGGCATGTGACTGCCCCAGGCGCCGACCTCGCCGAACTTGCGCAGCACCTCGGCCGGATAGACCGAGCCGTCGTCGATGCCGGCGGCGAGCGGCGCAAGCTGCTCGCGCGCGATCCGCGCCACCTCGCCTGCAATGGACGGTGCGGGCTGATCCAAAATGTCGGCCCGTGATAAAGCCAGTGAACCCATGATCGTCTCCCGCACCTTGTCCTGTTGCCGTCAGCCTAGATGCCGACCTCGAGATTGACCGGGCGGGTGAAGGTGTTGGCGACCGGCGACCATTTCTTCACATGAGCGACCAGCGCGTTGATCTCGTCCTGCGAGATGCCTTCGCACTCCATGTCGACCTTGACGCGCACGTCGGTGAAGCCAACCGGTTTGTCGGAAACATCGCCGGTGCCCCACACGGCCGTGATGTTGAGGTCGCCTTCGAGCTCGAGCTCGAGCTTGTTGACGATCCAGCCGCGATGCACGGCGTTGGCGTGCAGGCCGACCGCAAGGCAGGAGCCGAGCGCGGCGAGCGAGGCTTCGGACGGATTGGGCGCGGTATCGTCACCCAGAAGGCCCGGCGGCTCGTCGACGATGTAGGGCGGCAGGTTGCGGATGTAGTTGGCGTGGCGGAACTTGCCTTCCGCGACCGTCTTGCACTTCAAGGTCTTGACGACCTTCGGATTGGCCTTGCCGCTCGCGATCAGTTGCTCGAGCCCATTCTTGTCGATGGGCGCGAGGCAACCCGTCAGCACTGTCTTTTGAACGACGGCAGTCATCAGTTTTCTCCCTGGCAGCCGAGGAAATCGGCAGGATACCGAACGGTCTGTTTTCTTGCATGGAGCGTGCCAGAGGCGGCCAAAACCGAAAGGCGAAGCATTGGAGCCGCTTAGCGATCGCTGCCTGCGGATTGATCAGCAGCCGCTTGCTCAAAGGCGATGCAGATGGGGTGTGCTCTGCGAATCTTTTCAGCGCGGAACAGATGCGGCTTGCTGATGCGGCGCGGCTGCGGGTAAGTTTGGACTCATGGCAAAGACGTCATCGAAGAAGACATCCAATTCGCCCCACGCCGGTGCTGGCGAGGACGAGTCCGCGCGCGGGCGCCTCTTGAGCGCCGCGACGCATCTGTTCTGCAAGAACGGCATCAACGCCACCGGCATCGACGCGATCATCGCGGAAGCCGGCACGGCGAAGACCACGCTTTACAAATTGTTCGGCTCCAAGACCAATCTCGTCAACGCGGTGCTGGAGAGCGAAGGCAGGCAGTGGCGCGAATGGTTCATCGGCGCCATGGAGCAAGGCGGCGGCGACGCGCAGGCAAAGCTGACGCGCATCTTCCCGGCGCTGAAGAGCTGGTTCGCGGAGGAGCGCTTCTACGGCTGCCCCTTCATCAATGCGGTCGGCGAGCACGACAAGGACGCCAAGCAGTTCCGCAACATCGCGCTGAAGCACAAGAAGATCGTGCTCGGCCACATCGAGAAGCTCGCCGGCGAGCTCGGATCGAGCGAGCCAGCAGTGCTCGCGCACCAGCTCGGCCTCATCATCGACGGCGCGATCGTCGCAGCGATGATCTCGCGCGACCCGGGCGTTGCGGATACGGCCGCGCTTACCGCCGGCCCCCTGCTCGGCCAGTCCAAGACGAAGAAGAAGCGCGCGGCGGATCAGCTCGAGGCGGTGTGACCGCTTTGATCTTGTAGCCCGCATGGAGCGGAGCGGAATGCGGGGACACCGTCCCGGATTACGCTCCGCTCCATCCGGGCTACGGGGCTCATGATGTAGCCCGCATGAGCGTAGCGACATGCGGGACTTTTCCCGGATATCGCTTCGCTCATCCGGGCTACGACCCTACGTCCTCGACTTCCCCTCGCCCAACGCCCCCACGAATCCCCTGATCGCCTCCAGCACCGGCCCCTGATCGCCGGCAAAGAACCAGTGATCGTTGCCGTCGAGCTCGACGAATTCCGCGCCCTTGATCCGGCTCGCCACGTCGCGGCCGGCCGCGATCCGCACCGCCTGGTCGCCGCGCCGGTGCAGCACCAGCGTCGGCACGGCGATCTGCGCCAGAAGGTGCCGCACGTCGGCATCGCGAAACGCCTCGAGCACGGCGGAGATGCCGCCGGGGCTGGAAGCCGCGCGCAATAGCCCGGCCCACCAGGCGCGCGCCTGCGGATCACCGGCAAGGCTCGGCGCGAAGGTCTCGATCCCGACCGGGCCGCCCCATTGCGCGACGAGATGCTGGCGCCAGGCGTCATACTGGCTGGCGCGCAGCGCGTGCGGATAGTCCGGTGACCAGCAGCCCTTCGCCAGCGCGCCGAACAGGATGAGCCCGGCCACCAGGCGCTGTTCATCGACCGCGAATTTGATGCAGGCCGGCCCGCATTCGGACGCACCAAACAGCACGACGCGGCGCGCATTCGCCGCGCGCAGGACTGTGCCGATATCTTCCGCGGTGACGTCGATGCCGGGGGCCGATCCGACCCGGTCGGACAGCCCGATGCCGCGGCGATCGAACACGATCAGCCGCCCGAGCTTCATCAACGACGCGAGAAACGTCCGGCTCGCTGGATGCTCCCAGGCGCGCTCCACATGCGACACGAAGCCGGGCATGACCAGGATATCGAGCGGGCCGCTGCCATAGGTCTGATATGCGAGGTGTACGCCCGCGCCCTTGACGTAGCGCGTCGCCGGAACGTCATGCGACGCCGCCGCAGGGCTCATCAGCGCCTCGGTCTCGGCTTCCGGCGCGACCCCGAGTTCGTCGCGCAGCCGCTCTGTCAGCGCCGCGTGGTGCCGCTCAGCCGCACTTCGGTCGCCGGCCAGCAGCAGGCTGCGGATCAGATGCCGGCCATACACCTCACTCAGCGGATCGAGCTCGACCAGACGTCCCGCATGTGCGGTCGCGGCAAAATGCTCGCCGGCGGCATTCTTGTCCTGCACCAGACGCTCCAGCGCGTGCATGAGCCGTCCCCGCAGCGCCTCACGGCGGAAGAATGCCCATTCGTCGAATTCGGGACAGTCGTCCAGCGCGAAGCCGGCCAGGAAGTCACTCCGGTAAATCTGGCAGGCCTGCTCAAAGTCGCCGCGGTCGCAGGCGCCCTCGAACAGATGCGTATCGACCTTCAACTCGAGCGCCGGAGACCATCGCGCGCTGCTGCGGTCAGTCTCGAAAACTGCATGGCCGAGCGTCTGCTCGATGCGGTGAAGCAGCCGCCGCAATCGCGCACGGCCGGTCTCGCCGGGGCTCTCAGGCCACAGCAGCGTGGCCACGACGTCCCGCGCCACAGCGCCCTTGGCCTCCGCGAGATAGACCAGCAAAGCAAGCCCCTTGCGTAAGGCCAACTTGATCGGGCGGTCGTCGGCATGGACCTCGGGGAACCCGAATGTTCCCAGCGAGAAGGCCGTCATGGAAATCCTCCCTCCCCGGCCGGGGACGCACAGGGGACGGTCCAGCGATAACAGTCGGGTCAGATCGAGCCGGCTCGCCAGCGAGCGATTGAGGCTCCTGCATGCGGCACTGCCGCCACCAGCACAATAGGACAAAACATGTTCGCGCGCCTCCTGATCCTGCTCTACGCCATCGTGAGCTATGCCGTGTTCACGGTCTCATTTCTCTACGCGCTCGGTTTCGTCGGCAATTATGTCGTGCCCAAGTCAATCGACAAGTCGATCGACGTCGGCAGCCCCACTGACGTGAGCGAGGCCATCCTCGTCAACCTGCTGCTGATGAGCCTGTTTGCCATCCAGCACAGCGTCATGGCGCGGCCGGCCTTCAAGCGATGGTGGGGCAAATTCCTTCCCGTCGCCTGCCAGCGCAGCACCTATGTGTTGCTCTCCAGCCTGATCCTCCTGCTGCTGTTCTGGCAGTGGCGTCCGATCCCGACGCCGATCTGGCAAACGAGTGGAATCGCGGCCTGGCTGCTGATCGGCGTGCATTGGCTCGGCTGGCTGATCGCGTTTGCCTCGACCCACATGATCGATCATTTCGATCTGTTCGGTCTGCGTCAGGCTTTCGTCGCATTCCGCGGGACCGAGATATCGGGTCAGTCCTTCAGGACGCCGCTGCTCTACAAGATCGTGCGGCATCCGCTCATGCTGGGATTCCTGCTCGCGTTCTGGGCGACGCCTGCGATGACCGCCGGCCACTTGCTGTTCGCGATCGCGAACACGGCCTACATCCTGGTCGCCTTGCAGTTCGAGGAGCGGGATCTGATCGCCGAGTTCGGCGCGACCTACCAGGACTATCGACGCCGCGTCCCCATGCTGGTGCCGCGCCTTTTCGGCCGCCGCCGGGGGGACGATCGCCAATCGCCTCGACCCGTTGGAGCGCCCCGATGAAAGCGGTTCTGTGCAGCTCGTTCACCGGCCCCGCGGACCTGCGCCTCGGTGAGATCGACGAGCCGAGGCCCGCCGCCGACGAGATCCTCATCGACGTCCATGCGGCGTCCGTGAGCTTCATGGACCAGTTAATGGTCTCGGGCCTCTACCAGATGCGGCCGCCGACGCCCTTCGTGCCCGGCACGGAAGCATCCGGCATCGTCGTCGCAGTCGGCGACGAGGTCACGACATTCGCCCCCGGCGATCGAGTGGCGTGCAGCAGCTGGACCGGCGGCTACGCCGAACGGATGACCGCCAAGGAATCGAAGAGCGTGCGTCTGCCTGATGGCGTCGCGTTCGCGGCCGCGGCGACGGTCCTGCACAATTACGGCACGGCCTATTACGCGCTGGTCGAGCGCGCACGGGCGCGACGCGGCGAAACCATGTTCGTCACCGGCGCTGCCGGCGGCGTTGGACTCGCCGCCGTCGACCTCGGCCGCCATCTCGGCCTGCACGTCGTCGCCGGGATCGGCTCCGACGACAAGGCCGCCCTGGTGCGTGGTTACGGGGCCAGCGACATCGTCAACTATCGCAACGAAGACCTGCGCGACCGGATCAAGTCGATCACATCGGGAGACGGCATCGATGTCGGCTTCGACAATGTCGGTGGTGCGGTCTTCGAGCAGATGGCGCGGCTGATGAAGTGGGGCGGACGGCTGATGCCGATCGGCTTCACCAGCGGCGAGATTCCGCAGCTCCCCATGAACCTGCCGCTCCTGAAGAACTATTCCATCATCGGCGTCTTCGCGGGCGCCTGGGCGGAGAAATTTTCTGCGGAGGCCGCGCGCATGAACGACACGCTGATGCGATTGCTGGCCGACGGACAGATCCGCCCGCACATCGATCGCATCCTCCCTTTGGAGGAGGCTGGCGACGCCATGCGCGCCGTGGCCAATCGCACGGTTCAGGGACGAATTGTCCTCAAGATCATGTAGAATGTGCCGACGAGGAAGCGAGAACAAAACCGATGACCCGGATCATCATTGACAAGCGCTATTGCGGTCCTCCGAACTCCGGCAACGGCGGTTATGTCTGCGGCCGGCTGGCCCGGCACATTCCCGGGGCTGCGGAGGTGACGCTGCGCGCGCCGCCTCCGCTGGACACAGCGCTCGATGCAGTCGCGACCGACGACGGCACATTGGAGCTTCGCGACGGTGCCAAAATCGTCGCGACCGCGCGAGCGGCAAGCGTCGAGCTTGCGCGTATCGAGACCGCCAGCTTCGACGAGGCAACCGCCGCCGAATTGCGGACGCCGGTCAAGCCGCACGAGCACCCGTTGCCGACATGTTTCGTCTGCGGTCCTGCAAGGGCCAAGGGAGACGGCCTGCGCATTTTCGCCGGACCGCTCGGGCGTCACGCGCGGAACGCCGTTCTCGCGGCGAGCTGGACGCCCGATCCAAATCTGGCCGCCGAGGACGGCCTTGTCGCGAGCGAATTTCTCTGGTCGGCGCTCGATTGTCCCACCGGCTATGCCTGCAACTACAATCAGGAGAGCGACAGCTTCGACCAGGCCCCGCTCCTGCTCGGACGGATGTCAGCGCGGATCGAAGCGCGGCCGCGCCCCGGCGACCGCTGCATCGTCACGGCCTGGCCGACCGGCCGCGACGGCCGCAAGCGCACCGCCGAGGCCGCGGTGCATCATGAAGCCGGGACGTTGCTCGCCGTGGCGCGGGCGACATGGATTGCGGTGGAACGTGAGGTGCAACTCGGGCGCACTTAGGGTGGATTGGCCCGCGGCTGCGCCAGCCTACACGCCCTGCTCGATCATCCCCTGCAGCCGCACCAGCTCCGCCTCGAGATCGCGCTCCACATCCGCGGCCCGGATCTCCAGCACCCGATAGTCCCGCGCTTCCAACCACGTCCGCCGGCCCGCGCGGTCCGCCGCGATCGTCTCGCCCTCGCCGGGGTTGACCAGCTCGATCGCGATCCGGTGCGGGAACGAGACGAAATCCGGGATGTGCCGGCCGACCGGGGTCTGGCGCTTGAACCCACCTGCGAAGCGGCGATCACGCGTGAGCGCCTGCCAGAGTAGGCGCTCGGCGTCGGTGGGGTTGCGGCGGAGCAGGCGGGCGAGCCCGCGCACTGTCGAGCCGCTGTCGGGGACGCCGCCGCCCTGCCCGTGCTCGGCCAGCAGCGCGCGCAGGCGCGTGGCCTGCTCGCCGTCGAGCACGCCGCCCTTGGCCGGGCCTTTGCGCCCTTCCGCGATCGCCATCACTACCCCGTGCAGGGTGTGCATGTCCTGCTTGGTCGGCTCCATCCGGCTGAAGATATTGCGCAGGTTCACCAGCATGGTGTCGCGTTTCTCGGCCGGCCGCAGGAATTCGACCCGGTCGAGCTCGCGGATGAGGTTGTCGAAGAAGGCCTGCATCTGGTGTTGCGAGGCGCGCTCGGAGCGCTCCGGCATGGCGTGCGGCAGCTCGCCCGACGTCGCCAGCTTGAACCATTCGTAGCCGACCAGCAGCACGGCCTGGGCGAGGTTGAGCGAGGCAAAGCCCGGATTGACCGGGAAGGTGATGATGCGGTTGGAGAGCCCGACCTCCTCGTTGGTCAGCCCCCAGCGCTCGCGGCCGAACAGGATACCGGCCTTGCCCCCTGTGGCGACGTGCCCCGAGATCTCGGCGGCGGCGGCTTCCGGCCCCACCACCGGCTTGGCCTGGTCATGGGGGCGTGCGGTGGTGGCGAACAGCAGGTCGAGATCGGCGACGGCCTCTTCGACCGTGCCAAACAATTCGACCTTTTCCAGAATGTAGTCGGCGCCGGCAGCGGCGCGCTGGGCGGCGATGTTGGGCCAGCCGTCGCGGGGGTTGACGATGCGCAACCGGCTCAGGGCGAAGTTGCCCATGGCGCGCGCGGCCATGCCGATGTTTTCGCCAAGCTGCGGCTCGACCAGGATCACGATGGGACCGTCGAGGGAAAGACCCGCCTTGCTCTTGTCAGTCCCCGACATCTCGTTTCGCTTTCACTCTTCGTCTCAAGGCCTTGGCAAGGCGCTCTCAGGAATTGATTCAAGCCCGCCGCCAGCCGGCGCAGCCCTGTCCGCCTGTCGTTTGCCTGTCCTGACGAAATTCTCAAGGGAAATAACGACTTGGATTCAACTTTTGAATCTCTTCTGAAGCCTCAGGCCGGCCCCGCCGGCGGGCCGCTCCCCGCCCCCCATCTGCGGAAGCTGGATGGGCTAAAAGTGCATAATCCCTTGGCTTTCGCCCGCCGCGCGGCGGTGCTAAGAGGCGGCGGATATTCCCGTCGCGCACCAATAGCGCCGTTCCCAAGAGGCTTCCCCGATCATGGCAAAAATCAAGGTATCCAATCCCGTCGTCGAACTCGATGGCGACGAGATGACCCGGATCATCTGGCAGTACATCAAGGACAAGCTGATCACCCCGTTCCTGGATGTCGAGCTGATGTATTTCGACCTGGGGATGGAGTACCGCGACCACACCAACGATCAGGTCACCATCGACGCCGCTGAAGCCATCAAGAAGGTCGGCGTCGGCGTCAAGTGCGCCACCATCACCCCGGACGAGGCCCGGGTGAAGGAGTTCAACCTCAAGCAGATGTGGAAGTCGCCGAACGGCACCATCCGCAACATCCTCGGCGGCGTGATCTTCCGCGAGCCGATCATCTGCAAGAACGTGCCGCGCCTGGTTCCCGGCTGGACCAAGCCGATCATCATCGGCCGCCACGCCTATGGCGACCAGTACCGCGCCACCGATTTCAAGTTCCCGGGCAAGGGCACCCTGTCGATGAAGTTCGTCGGCGAGGACGGCACCGTGATCGAGAAGGAAGTGTTCAAGGCGCCCGGCGCCGGCGTCGCCATGGAGATGTACAATCTCGACGACTCCATCATCGACTTCGCCCGCGCCTCGCTGAATTACGGCCTGCTGCGCAACTACCCGGTCTACCTCTCGACCAAGAACACGATCCTGAAGGTCTATGACGGCCGCTTCAAGGACATCTTCCAGGACATCTACGACCGCGAGTTCAAGAAGGAATTCGAGGCCAAGGGCCTGACCTACGAGCACCGCCTGATCGACGACATGGTGGCCTCGGCGCTGAAGTGGTCCGGCGGCTATGTCTGGGCCTGTAAGAACTACGACGGCGACGTGCAGTCCGACACGGTCGCGCAGGGCTACGGCTCGCTCGGCCTGATGACCTCGGTCCTCCTCACCCCGGACGGCAAGACGGTGGAAGCCGAAGCCGCCCACGGCACGGTGACCCGCCACTACCGCGAGCACCAGAAGGGCAAGGAGACCTCGACCAACTCGATCGCGTCGATCTTCGCCTGGACCCGTGGCCTCGCCCACCGCGCCAAGCTCGACAACAATGCCGAGCTCGCCAAGTTCGCGAACACGCTGGAGAAGGTCTGCGTCGACACCGTCGAGGAAGGCTACATGACCAAGGACCTCGCGCTGCTGGTCGGCGCCGACCAGCGCTGGCTCTCGACTACCGGCTTCCTCGACAAGGTCGCCGAGAACCTCACGAAGGCGTTGGCGGCCTAAGCCGTCCGCAATTTCGCCCGACTGGGCCGGACATCATCACGGGCCGCGTCTTTGAGCGCGGCCCGTTGTTTTTTGAAACCCTTTGCGGAGACCTCCATGTTCATCAAGCTTGCCGCCCCCGCCCTGTTGCTCGCGGCCCTGATCGGACCGGCCGGGGCTGCGGAGCCGCTCCCCGAGGCCATCGCGGCGCCGGGCGAGACGGTCGTGCTCAGCGTCCACGCCGAGGGTGCGCAGGTCTACGAGTGCAAGGCCGGCGCTGAGGGCAAGCTCGCCTGGGCCTTCCGCGAACCGGTCGCGACGCTGCTCTCCGAGGGCAAGACGATCGGGCGGCACTATGCCGGCCCGAACTGGGAGCACGCCGACGGCAGCGCCGTCGTCGGCAAGGCCATCGGCAACGCGCCGGGCACGACCGCCGCCGATATCCCCTGGCTGAAGCTGGAAGTCGCCTCCCGCCGCGGCAGCGGCGTCCTGACGCCGGTCACCGCCGTCCAGCGCATCAACACCCATGGCGGCAAGCTCGACGGTGCATGCGACAAGGCCGGCGAGTTCAAGAGCGCGCCTTACTCGGCCGACTACGTTTTCCTGAAGAAAGGCTGACCGCTCAGCGGCCCTCCTTCTCCGCCTGCGCCAGTTCGGCCGCGGCGAGATCGCCGGTCTCCTCCAGCCGCGCTTTCGCAGTCTGGTGGACATGCTCGGCCAGCGTCGGCATGCGCGCGATCAGGGCGTGAAAATCCTGGGCGTCGAGCACCAGCAGCCGGGTCTTGCGCGTCGCCGTTACCGTGCCGCTGCGTTTTGTCTTATGCAGCAGCGCGATCTCGCCGAAGAAGGTGCCGTCGGTGAGCCGAACCTGCTGGCTCGGCAGCGCGATCTCGACCTCGCCCGCGGTGATGAAATACATCGACGAGGCGGCATCGCCCCGCCGCACCAGGATCTCGCCCTGCTCGATGGTGCGCGCGCGCAACAGGCGCATGATGTCGGCGATCTCGGCCGCGGACAGATGCGAGAACAGCGGCACCCGCGCCAGCATGCCCCAAGTGACGACGAAATCGCGCCGCTTCACCTCTTCCGCGAACGCCGAGGAGATGATCGCGACCGGCAGAGCGATCATCGCGAAGCCGCTGATGATGGCGAAGGTGGAGATGAACTTGCCGAGCGGCGTCACCGGCACGACGTCGCCGTAGCCGACGGTGCCCAGCGTCACGATCGCCCACCACATCGCCTGCGGAATGGTGCCGAGCTTGTCCGGCTGCACGTCGCGCTCGACGACATAGAGCAGCGAGGCAAAGGTCAGCACCGCGCCGATCAGGATGACGATGCAGCCGATCAGCGCGCGCCGCTCGGCATGGACGGCGGCGAGCAGCGAACGCATCGCCGGCGAATAGCGGATCAGCTTGAAGAACGGCAGCACGCCGAGCCCGGCCAGCGTCGCGTGCCGGCCGGTGGCGAGCACCACCGCGGCCGGCAGGAACGCCATGAGGTCGATGATGCCGAGCGCCGAGAAGACATAGCCCAGCCGGTCGGACAGCGCCGAGCCCCTGCGCTGGGTGTGCCCCGCCACCGTCCACAGCCGCGCCAGATATTCGAGCGCGAACACGATGACGGCGAGGATGGCGATCGCGCTGAACAGCGTGTCGAACCGCGCGTCGAGCTCCGGCACCGAGGCGAGGATCATCGCGGCCACATTGAGCACGATGACGCCGATGATCAGCTGGATGAAGCGCGACCCGACCGAATAGGCCAGCGGATCGTGCTCCAGCAGTTCGTAGAGGCGATCCCTCAAATCGGGATCGCCAAGCCCACGTCCGCGCGGAACGGGGGGCATGATGTTTACGCGCCTGCCATCGCTTTTTCGATTGCCGCCAACGCCTCGGGCGCCTTGGCCCCATCGGGGCCGCCGGCCTGCGCCATGTCGGGCCGGCCGCCGCCGCCCTTGCCGCCGAGCGCCTCGGAGGCGACGCGCACGAGGTTCACGGCGTTGAAGCGCGCGGTCAGATCCGCGGTGACGCCGACCACGATGCCGGCCTTGCCGTCCTCGGTGACGCCGACGATGGCGACCACGCCGGAGCCGATCTGCTTCTTGCCGTCGTCGGCGAGGCTCTTGAGATCCTTCATCTCGATGCCCTCGACCGCACGCGCCATCAGCTTGACATCGCCGACCTCACGCACGCCTGCGGCTGCGCCGTTCCCGACGGATGTACCGCCGCCCATCGCGAGCTTCTTGCGGGCGTCGGAGAGCTCGCGCTCGAGCTTCTTGCGCTCCTCCATCAGGGCGGTGATGCGCGCCGGGACGTCGTCGATCGAGGTGCGCAGTTCGTTCGCCGCGGTCTTCGCCAGCGCCATGGTGTCGTTGGCGTGCTTGCGCGCATAGTTGCCGGTCAGCGCCTCGATGCGGCGCACGCCGGAGGCGACCGCGCTCTCGCCGGTCAGCGTGATCAGGCCGATGTCGCCGGTGCGCTTCACATGGGTGCCGCCGCAGAGCTCGACCGACCAGCCGAGCGCGTTGGCGCCGCGCTCGCGCGCGGTCCTGCCCATCGAGACGACGCGGACCTCGTCGCCATATTTCTCGCCGAACAGCGCACGCGCCCCCGCTTCGCGGGCTTCATCGACGCCCATGACGCGGGTCGTGACCTCGTCGTTCTCCAGCACCACGTCGTTGGCGATGTCCTCGACGCGGGCCAGTTCCTCCGCCGTGATCGGCTTCGGATGCACAAAGTCGAAACGCAGACGATCTGGCGCGACCATCGAGCCGCGCTGGGCGATGTGATCGCCGAGCACCTGGCGCAGCGCCTCGTGGATGAGGTGCGTCGCCGAGTGATGCGCGCGGATCGACGAGCGACGCGAATGATCGACCTCGAGCTGAAGCGCGGTGCCGAGCTTGATTTCGCCGCTCTCTACCGTGCCGATGTGGACGAAGAGATCGCCGAGCTTCTTCTGCGTGTCGGTGACGCGGAATTTGATGCCGCCCTCACCGAGCAGCACGCCGGAGTCGCCGACCTGGCCGCCGGACTCCGCGTAGAACGGCGTCTGGTTCAGCACCAGCGCGCCGGTCTCGCCGGCCTTGAGGCTCGTGGCCTCCTGACCGTCCTTCACCAGCGCGGATACCACGCCTTCGGCGGTCTCGGTCTCGTAGCCCAGGAATTCGGTAGCCCCGAGCTTTTCGCGCAGCGGGAACCAGATCGCCTCGGAGGCCGCCTCGCCCGAGCCCTTCCACGACTCGCGCGCCTTGGCCTTCTGGCGCTCCATCGCGTCGGTAAACGAAGCTTGATCCACGCCGATGCCGCGCGACTTCAGCGCGTCCTGCGTCAGATCCAGCGGGAAGCCGTAGGTATCGTACAGCGTGAAGGCGACGTCGCCGTCGAACATGTCGCCCTTCTTCAAGGACGCGCTCTTCTCGTCGAGGATAGCAAGGCCCCGCACCAGCGTCTTGCGGAAGCGGGTCTCTTCCAGCCGCAGCGTTTCCTCGATCAGATTTTCCGCGCGCATCAGCTCCGGATAGGCCTGGCCCATCTCGCGCACCAGCGCCCAGACCAGACGGTGCATCAGCGGCTCTTTCGCGCCGAGAAGCTGCACATGGCGCATCGCGCGGCGCATGATCCGGCGCAGCACATAGCCGCGGCCTTCATTGGAGGGCAGCACGCCGTCGGAGACGAGGAAGGCCGAGGAGCGTAAGTGGTCGGCGATGACGCGGAACGAGGCGACAGTCTGCTCGTTCGGCCCGCTGCCGAGCGCGGAGGCGGTCGCGTCGATCAGGTGACGGAACAGATCGGTCTCGAACACGCTGTCCACGCCCTGCATGATGCAGGCCATGCGCTCCAGGCCCATGCCGGTGTCGATCGAGGGACGCGGCAGATCCACGCGCTCCTCCTTCGTCACCTGCTCGTATTGCATGAACACCAGATTCCAGAATTCGAGGAAGCGGTCGCCGTCCTCGTCAGGAGAACCGGGAGGGCCACCCCAGATATGGTCGCCGCGATCGATGAAAATCTCCGAGCACGGGCCACACGGCCCGGTGTCGCCCATCGCCCAGAAATTGTCCGAGGTCGGGATGCGGATGATGCGGTCGTCGGAGAAGCCGGCGATCTTCTTCCAGAGCCCATGGGCCTCGTCGTCGGTGTGGTAGACCGTGACGAGCAGCTTGTCCTTCTTCAGCCCAAAGTCCTTGGTGATGAGCGTCCAGGCCAGCTCGATCGCGCGCTCCTTGAAATAGTCGCCGAACGAGAAGTTGCCGAGCATCTCGAAGAAGGTGAGATGGCGCGCGGTGTAGCCGACATTGTCGAGGTCGTTGTGCTTGCCGCCGGCGCGCACGCATTTCTGCGAGGTGGTGGCGCGCTGATAGGGCCGCTTCTCGACGCCGGTGAAGACGTTTTTGAACTGCACCATGCCGGCATTGGTGAACATCAACGTCGGATCGTTGCGCGGCACCAATGGCGAGGACGGCACGATCTCGTGGCCGTTCTCGGCAAAGAAGTTCAGAAAGGTCGACCTGATCTCGTTGACGCCGCTCATGTTCATCCAATCGGGTGTGTTCGGACCCGCGACCGCCGTCCAAACCGGAAATTAAGGCTGATATCTGCGGGCCAAAGCGCTTTTAGACAAGGCCAGCTTCGCTGTCCAGAAACTGTGCAGAGAGATCAGAGGGTTGCCGCAGGCGCGCAATCCCGTTGCAATCCCGTTGAAAGGCGCAATCCCCGCGTTGACAGGCTTGGCTGCCCTGTGGTCTCTACCCATTTGTATCGTACGGCCACGTCGGGAGAGACCGGCTTTGGTGCCGGCGCCGAAGGAGCAACCGCCCCGGAAACTCTCAGGCAAAAGGACCGCGTGGCTTTGACAGCATCTGGAAAGAGGCGCCGACGGGCTTGAGGCCCGGACTGCGTCCGCCGACGGGATAATACTCTCAGGCACAGCGACAGATGGGGCTTCGACTGGTTGGCTCGGGGAATCGTCCCCGGGGAACCGCCGAGGGCCCCTGTGATGCTTGCACCCGACCAAGACTCCCTGAAACGTACGCCCCTCCACGACCTTCATGTGTCCCTCGGCGGCAAGATGGTGCCGTTCGCGGGCTATGACATGCCCGTGCAGTACCCCGCGGGCGTGCTGAAGGAACATCTCCATACCCGCAGCTCCGCCGGCCTGTTCGACGTCTCCCACATGGGCCAGATCCGCTTGCTGCCGAAGTCCGGCAAGGTCGAGGACGCCGCCCGCGCGCTGGAACGGCTGGTGCCGCAGGACATCGTCGCGATTGCGCCGGGCCGGCAGCGCTACGCCCAGTTCACCAATGAAGATGGCGGCATTCTCGACGACCTGATGGTCGCCAATTTCGGCGATCACCTGTTCCTGGTCGTCAACGCCGCCTGCAAGGCCGAGGACGAGGCGCATCTGCGCGCGCATCTGTCCGACGACTGCGTCATCGATTCGCTGGCCGACCGCGCCCTGGTCGCGCTCCAGGGCCCGAAGGCCGAATTCGCGCTGGCGAAATTCTGTGCAGAGGCGCCTGCCATGAAGTTCATGGACGCCGGCCCGCACAAGGTCGCCGGTCTCGACTGCTTCGTCTCGCGCTCCGGCTACACCGGCGAGGACGGGTTCGAGATTTCGGTTCCGGCCGCGGACGCCGAGCGTCTGGCAAAAAGTCTGCTGGAAAACCCCGACGTGCTGCCGATCGGCCTCGGCGCCCGCGACAGCCTGCGGCTGGAGGCCGGGCTCTGCCTCTACGGCCACGACATCGACACCGCCACCACGCCGGTCGAGGCCGCGCTGGAATGGTCGGTGCAGAAAAGCCGCCGCAGCGGCGGCGCCCGAGCCGGTGGTTTCCCCGGCGCCGAGAAGATCCTCGCCCATTTCGATCAGGGTGCCGGCCGCCGCCGCGTCGGCCTGCGCGCGGAAGGCCGCGCGCCGGTGCGCGAGGGCGCGCTGCTGTTTGCGGATGCGACATCCGCCGCGCCGATCGGAACGGTCACATCGGGCGGCTTCGGCCCGAGCCTGAACGCGCCGGTCGCGATGGGCTACGTGCCCACCGCACTGGGCGCGCTCGGCACCAGCCTGTTCGCCGAGGTGCGCGGCCAGCGACTGCCGCTCACGGTCGCCGCCATGCCCTTCGTGAAAAACACCTACAAACGCTGAGGACTTCAGAATGACCACGACGCTGTACACCTCCGACCATGAATGGCTCGCCATCGAGGGCGATGTCGCCACCGTCGGCATCACCGACTACGCGCAGCAGCAGCTCGGCGACGTCGTGTTCGTCGAACTGCCCAAGCTTGGCCGCGTGCTGAAGAAGGCGGAAGCCGCCGCCGTGGTGGAATCGGTGAAGGCCGCCTCCGACGTCTACGCGCCTGTTACGGGCGAAGTGCTCGAGACCAACGCCGCGCTCGCCGCCGAGCCGGCGCTGGTGAACACGGACGCGCAAGGCGCCGCCTGGTTCTTCAAGATCAAGATTGCCGACAAGAGCGAACTCGGCGGCCTCATGGATGAAGCCGCCTACAAGGCCCACACGGCGTGAGGATATGACCCGAGCCGTTTCAACATACTCACTGTCATGCCCCCGCGAAGGCGGGGCATCCAGTAAACGCAGCCGGTTCGGCCAGAACCGAGAGGCCGCGGCGTACTGGATCGCCCGCCTTCGCGGATGACAGCAACTCCTAGCGAGGACCCATGATGACCGCGCACCGCAAATCCAACGGCGACACCGTCAATTTCGCTCGCCGCCACATCGGCCCGTCGGCGCGCGACGTCGCCGCGATGCTGGAGGCCGTCGACGCCAAGAGCGTCGACGCGCTGATGGCGGAAACGCTGCCGGCCTCGATCCGGCAGGCCGCCCCGCTCGATCTCGGCAAGCCGCTGAGCGAGACCGAGGCGATCGCGCATATGGGCGAGCTCGCTGCCCAAAACCAGGTCTTCACCTCGCTGATCGGCCAGGGCTATTCGGGCACGATCCTGCCCGCGGTGATCCAGCGCAACATCCTGGAGAATCCGGCCTGGTACACCGCCTACACGCCGTACCAGCCGGAGATCAGCCAGGGCCGGCTGGAGGCGCTGTTCAACTTCCAGACCATGATCTGCGACCTCACCGGGCTCGACGTCGCCAACGCCTCGCTGCTCGACGAGGCGACCGCGGCAGCCGAAGCGATGGCGCTGGCGGAGCGGCACTCGCGGGTCGAAGCGAAGGCCTTCTTCGTCGACAAGGACGTGCATCCGCAGACGTTAGCTGTGATGCGCACCCGCGCCGAGCCGCTCGGCTGGAAACTGATCGTCGGCGATCCTCTCACCGAGCTCGACAAGGCCGACGTGCTCGGCGCGCTGCTGCAATATCCGGGCTCTTCGGGCGCAGTGCGCGACCTCAGGCCCGCAATCGCGACGCTGAAGGCCAAGGGCGCCCTCGCGATCGTTGCCGCCGACCTGCTGGCCCTGACGCTGCTCGCCTCGCCCGGCGAGCTCGGGGCCGACATCGCCATCGGCTCGGCTCAGCGCTTCGGCGTGCCGATGGGCTATGGCGGGCCGCACGCGGCCTACATGGCGGTGCGCGATGCGCTGAAGCGCTCGCTGCCCGGCCGCATCGTCGGCCTCTCCGTGGATTCGCGCGGGATGCCGGCCTACCGCCTCGCGCTCCAGACCCGCGAGCAGCACATCCGCCGCGAGAAGGCGACCTCCAACATCTGCACCGCGCAGGTGCTGCTCGCCGTGATCGCCGCGATGTATGCGGTCTATCACGGCCCCGAAGGCCTTGCGCAGATCGCGCGCCAGGTGCATCGCCGCGCTGCCGTGCTCTCTAGCGGCCTGCGCAAGCTCGGCTTTGCGCCTGATAGCGAAAACTTCTTCGACACGCTCAGCGTCGATGCCGGTGGCAAGCGTGCCGAGATCGTCGCGCGCGCGGCTGCCGAGAAGATCAATCTCGGCGTCGGTGAGGCGGCTTTGCGCATCGCGCTCGACGAGACCACCACGCCCGCGACCATCGAGGCGGTCTGGCGCGCCTTCGGCGGCACGCTCGCCTACGCCGAGATCGACGCGACCACGCGCGAGGCGCTGCCGGAGGCGCTGAAGCGCACGACCGCGTTCCTCACCCATCCGGTGTTCCACGCGCATCGCTCGGAGACCGAGATGCTGCGCTACATGCGCAAGCTCAGCGACCGCGACCTCGCGCTCGACCGCGCCATGATCCCGCTCGGCTCCTGCACCATGAAGCTGAACGCGACCACCGAGATGATGCCGCTGACCTGGCCGGAATTCGGCTCCCTGCACCCGTTCGCCCCGCGCGAGCAGGCCAAGGGCTATCACGCGCTGTTCGCGCGGCTGGAAAAGTGGCTGTGCGACATCACCGGCTATGACGCGATCTCGCTGCAGCCGAATTCCGGCGCGCAGGGCGAATATGCCGGGCTTCTGGCGATCCGCGCCTATCACGCCGCGCGCGGCGAGACGCACCGCAAGATCTGCCTGATCCCCTCCTCCGCCCACGGCACCAACCCGGCCTCGGCCGCGATGGTCGGCATGGATGTGGTGGTGGTCGCCTGCGAGAAGAACGGCGACGTCGACGTCAATGATCTCCGCGCCAAGGCCGACAAGCATGCGAATGACCTCGCCGCGGTGATGATCACCTATCCCTCGACCCACGGCGTGTTCGAGGAGCACATAAGCGAGATCTGCGACGTCGTGCACGGCCATGGCGGCCAGGTGTATCTCGACGGCGCCAACCTCAACGCGCAGGTCGGCCTGTCCCGGCCCGGCGATTACGGCGCCGACGTCAGCCACCTCAACCTGCACAAGACCTTCTGCATCCCGCATGGCGGCGGCGGCCCGGGCATGGGCCCGATCGGCGTGAAGGCGCATCTTGCACCGTTCCTGCCGGGCCATCCCGCAACGCAGACGGATGCACCGGTCGGCCCGGTCTCGGCGGCGCCGTTCGGCTCGGCCTCGATCCTGACCATCTCCTACATCTACATCCTGATGATGGGCGGCGAAGGGCTGAAGCGCGCCACCGAGATCGCGATCCTCAACGCCAACTACATTGCAGCACGGCTCGATGCGCATTTCCCGGTGCTCTACAAGAACGCGAAGGGCCGCGTCGCGCATGAGTGCATCGTCGACCCCCGCGCCCTCAAGACGACCAGCGGCGTCACCGTCGACGACATCGCCAAGCGCCTGATCGATTACGGCTTCCACGCGCCGACCATGAGCTTCCCGGTGCCGGGCACGCTGATGATCGAGCCGACCGAATCGGAATCGAAGGCCGAGCTGGATCGCTTCTGCGACGCGATGATCGCGATCCGCAAAGAGATCGCCGAGGTCGAGGCCGGCCGCTTCAAGATCGAGGCCTCGCCGTTGCGTCACGCCCCGCACACCGTGCACGACATCGCGGACGATGCGTGGAATCGCGCCTACACACGTGCCGAGGGCTGCTTCCCCGACGGCGTCTCGCGCACCGACAAATACTGGAGCCCTGTGGGGCGCGTCGACAACGTCTATGGCGACCGCAACCTGGTGTGCTCCTGCCCGCCGGTGAGCGACTACGCGGAAGCCGCGGAGTAATGGCTTAAGGCGCCACCAGCGAACGGCTTTGCGGATTCCAGCACCAAAGCCGTTCGTTGGTCAGGAGCGTGCCGCCCCACCAGCGCCGGATCGCATTGTGGCTGCGGAAATTGTCTCGGCCCGCAAGCACCGCTTTGCCAAAGTCCGTCAGCAACAGCCGGCTCCGGCGAAAAGCGGCGTTGCGACCGCGCGCATCGTGCGGGGCGAGCGTCGCGAGCTTCGAATCGAGGCCGGCGACCGCCGGCATCGGACCGGACGCGAGCCCTTCGAGCAAAGGGCCGAGCTCCCACTGGTCGAACACGCGTGTTTCGAGCAGGCCGCCCGGCTGAAACAGCTCCTTGGTACGGTTGTGTCCCCTCGCAATCAGTTCGAGAAGTCGCGCTTCCGTCGCGCCCAATCCGGTGATTGGTGACGGCAGTTCTGCCAACAATGCTTCCATCGCCGGCTTCAGGAAAGGCAGCCTGGGCAAATCCCTGCGCAGGAGCCCGGAGCAGAGCTCCGGCGTTGGCGCCCGGTAGGCCTCCCAGGCCGTGCGGGCGATCTCAAAGTCGTGCTCCGTGACATCGAGCGCCCGCACGGTACGCTCGCGAAGCCCCGCGACGTCTGCTCCGAGCAAATCGAAATCGACCAGTCGCAATTTCAGGCGCTCGGCCATGTAGGGTTCGGCGCGGAGATAGTCGAGGATCCAGATCAACTGCAATTGATTATTCGGGCTGGGATCAAACCACAGCTCGATGACATCGACGCCGTAGGCCTTGCAGAACCAGTCCAGCGGGAGCTCCTTGTGCGCGAGACCCGTCTCGGGAGACCGCGCAACAAGATCGGACCAACGCACCTCCGGATCGCCTCTGAAAAAGCCTCCCGTGAGGTAGGTCCCGAGGTGGTGCGACGTGGGCAGCGGTCCCGACACGAACCGAAAGATGAGCGGAACAACCATGTCGGCGCGATCGGCATAGGTGAGACCGACGCCGGACGAACTGATCAGGATCATGCGCTTCATCGTCGACGCACCCACCCCCACGCAAAACGAAACGGGCGCCGAAGACGTCGGCAACTCAACGTCATCAGCGCCCGCTCCTCGCGAAAAACTTTCCGCGTTAAAACCTACTCTTCCGTCGGCTCCTCGCCGTCGGCGTCGCGCTCCGGCGTGCCGGCCAGGATTTGCTCGGCGATCAGGCCGGAGTTCTGGCGGATCGCGGTCTCGATCTTGGCGGTGATGTCAGGGTTGGCCTTCAAAAACGCCTTCGAGTTCTCGCGGCCCTGGCCGAGGCGCTGGCTGTCATAGGAGAACCAGGCGCCGGATTTCTCGACGATGCCGGCCTTGACACCGAGATCGAGGATCTCGCCCATCTTGGAAACGCCCTCGCCGTACATGATGTCGAACTCGACCTGCTTGAAGGGCGGCGCCAGCTTGTTCTTCACCACCTTGACGCGCGTGGTGTTGCCGACCACTTCGTCGCGCTCCTTGATCGCGCCGATGCGGCGGATGTCGAGGCGGACGGAGGCGTAGAACTTCAGCGCGTTGCCGCCGGTCGTCGTTTCCGGTGAGCCATACATCACACCGATCTTCATGCGGATCTGGTTGATGAAGATCACCATGGTGTGGGACTTGTTGATGGACGCCGTCAGCTTGCGCAGCGCCTGGCTCATCAACCGCGCTTGAAGGCCCGGCAGCGATTCGCCCATCTCGCCCTCGAGTTCGGCCTTCGGCACCAGCGCCGCGACCGAATCGACCACCAGAACGTCCACCGCACCCGAACGCACCAGCGTGTCGCAGATCTCAAGCGCCTGCTCGCCGGTGTCAGGCTGCGAGATCAGCAGCTCGTCGATGTTGACCCCGAGCTTCCTCGCATAGACCGGGTCGAGCGCGTGCTCGGCGTCGATGAAGGCACAGATGCCGCCCTTCTTCTGCGCTTCCGCCACCGTGTGCAGCGCCAGCGTGGTCTTGCCCGAGGATTCCGGCCCGTAGATTTCCACGACGCGCCCCTTCGGCAGGCCGCCGATGCCGAGCGCAATGTCGAGCCCGAGGGAACCGGACGACACCGCCTCGACATCCATCGACCGGTCGTTCTTGCCCAGCTTCATCACCGAACCCTTGCCGAACTGGCGCTCGATCTGGGAGAGCGCGGCGGCCAGAGCTTTACTCTTGTCCATGGAAGATCCTTCGACGATACGCAGGGCAGTTGCGGACATTGGGTCGTGCTCCTTATGGCGAGGATTCGCTAGGGGGACAAACGATTGGCGAGGCGGGCCGGCGATAAAAGCAATGTACCCCATTTGTTCCAAGTTCGCAATATGTTCTTTTACGGATTTGGGTACTGTCCGTATTTAACCCCTAGTGTCCTAAGCTGAATTCGGAAGTGTCCTATTTTGTTCGCGAACTGCCACAACCTGTTCATGCGTGTTTAGGATTAACCCGTTCTGGGTGTAGCGAATAAAGGCCGGGGCGTTCCGCTAAGAGAACACCTTGGGGAACAATCGGCTTGGCGGCGCGTTTGCTCGCGTCTCCAGCCGAAAGGTGCCCCCCCGACTGCTGGAGGAAAACCCGCCAGACGGGTTGGCGGCCCCCTCTTGGGGCCGTTTAAAATTCAAGAACAAGGGCCGCCTCAGTTGGCGGCCTCTTTCATTTGGGCTTCCCTAGCCTGGGAAGATCGTCGAACGGCAGAAGCAGATTGGCGTCGTTCAACTTCAGATAGGCGATATCCATCTTCTCCCAGAAATCGTGCCTGTCCCTGGACAGGCGCATCATCGCCTTCACGCCTAATTCAGGTCCAGGCCAACCTTTGGGACAGATCGTATTTAATCCCAAAGAACATGTAGCGAACCTTGCAAGGAATGGAACAAGAGCATTTAATGGGTTCCATTCATCGCGGCTGCTGAGGGCCGTCAGATGCCTGAGTACCAAGCCTATGTGATTGGCGAGGATGGGCACATCAAACAGCGCCTCGACCTGATATGCGCGGATGATGCCGCGGCCAAGGAACGGGCCAAGTCCCTGGTGGAAAACGACGCGATAGAGCTATGGCAATCCGACCATAAGATCGCGACGTTCGACCCTGACCCCCTGAAAGCTGAACAAGTGCAGGGCTGGCTCAACAGCGAGCTACATCCGCCGAAGTAAGGCCGCCTCGGTTGGCGGCCTCTTTGAACGAAAAAGGCCCCAGCTCGCAGGATTAGGGGGGCGTTGAGCTGGGGCCGGCGGGGTACCCTTGGGGAAGGGCACCGGGAAAACCTGGCAATCCAACGATCGTTCCTAACGGCTCCCGCCCCAACACTTCCCAATGGCCCGATCTGCCTCTGCGGGTGTCCTAATTGGGACAGCACCCGGATGTGGGGTGCTGTCCGTATTTGATCCTCTGGTGCCCCAAGCTGAACGACGTTCGGGTCCCTCTGGAGCTCCATCGGCATCAAGATGTCCCGCTCCAGCACAATGAACCTTGGCACGGAGCGTGCAGACAAAGCATTACCGGGGTTTTGCATCATCCCCCCTGGGGCTGGAAAGCCGCCGCCCGCGCTATATTTGAGCGGGCGGCGTTTTTATTTACGGATAGCAAAAGGCCCCAACGCGAGAGGGACCGGGGAGCTGGGCCAAGGTGCCGGGCCAGCCAAGGCCGGTTTGAAAATCGCAGTGGCCTGATTTGCTTTCGCCAACTTTTCCCGAGGTGGTCAAGATTGACCAGATGTCCGGCAGCGGACATGTCAGGCTATACCATCACCGCGCGGCCCTCGGCTTTCATCGGTGATGAGAACGCCCTTAGCGCTCCCGCCTCCTCTGGAATGGAGCAGCGCCATGCAGCGACGCCGTCTCAAGCAAACCACGTCACTTGAAGAGCGCCTGGCCGAACAAGCGCAACGACTCCGTGAGGAAGCCGAATCGCTTCCACCCGGTATCGAACGTGAGCATACAATCCGCAAAGCCCGGCAAGCCGAGACCGGCGCTCACATCTGCGAGTGGCTGAATTCGCCCGGGCTGCAACCACCGGATTGAACGCTGCGGCCAACTCGCAGGCGCCGGTGGCTGAGAGCGACGCGCTCCCGCCCCGCATTTTCGAGAGCGCCTGCGGTGGCTATCGACGTAGTGCAAGGCCTGCTCGCGGCCCAGGAAGAAGCCGTCCGCGCATTGGCCGGCCTCGCATGGGACGCCGTGCGAAACGTCGGGGGCAGCGCAGCAAAAGGCCCCAACTCAAGGGAACGGCGAGCTGGGGCCAAGGTACCGGGCCAGCCAAGGCTACCGCCGGCCCATGCACATCAACATGCACCAGGGCGCCATCCCGGTGCGATGGGGCAATCGGCTTAATCAGGATTTGCAAGCGGGAGCCCCACGCGCAGCGGCCCCGCCTCGCTGGTGCGCGGTAGGGCCGCCCCGCTCCCCCGGATTAGGGGCTGGATCCGTCCGGTGGGCCAATTCAGCTTATGCCCGTTAGCGGGAAACCGTGACTGCTCAAAAGGGGCATCCGTGTCCAATTGGGACAGGCCAACCTATTCCTGAGGAGTTTGGATTAACCCGTTTGAGGTGCAACGAATAAAGGCCGGGCCGTTCCGCCAGAAGAAGACCATGAAATGTGAAATGTTCACTTTGGAACAGAACGCGGCGCGTCTGCATATTAAGATCGCTAGAACTCAAACCCAACGGTTAGGACCCGTAAGCCACGAGGCGAGTCATGCAACATCGTCGCAGGTTCAAGCACACCCTGTCCCTCGAAGAGCGCCTGGCCCGAGAAGCCGAACGATTAAGAGAGCAAGCCAAGAAGCTCCCGCACGGCCTTGAGCGCGAAACCCTCCTCCGCAAAGCCAGACAAGCCGAGACCGGCTCGCACATGAGCGAATGGCTTACATCGCCGGGGCTTCAACCGCCAAAGCCAGCGTAGACGCAAGGCACGCCTCAGCTATCGAGTTGCCCGGCATAGATCCGGATCCGTCCCGGCGTGGTCATTCGCAGCCTGCCCTGAAGAAAGACCATGTAGCCCAGCGCGATCAATCGGGCGCGATGTTTGGCAGGGATCGCAGGCGCAGCGCCGTTTGCAGACGCATTACCGACCGTGAGCAAAGAGGCGAACTCTTCATGGGTGAGCTTTTTCCCTTTCGCGGTCATCACCGGAGCATGGACTGCTTCGGCGATCCTGCATGTGCAATTTTGTTCAGACCCAGGAAATAAAGGCCGCCTCAACTGGCGGCCTCTTTCATTTGGACAGCTCGTGGTTGCAGCCTCGTCAAGTTCCTCTTGGTCAGCCGGGAACTGACCAACCCGACTAGTGATGTACCTCACATACCATCCGCTTGCCTTTCGGCAGGCTGCGAATACGCTGCTCGCGTTTGATTTGGGGCTGTAATGGGCGCGCTTCGTTTTCTTTTGATCGTTTTTGCCGTGTGGCTCGGATGCGGACCGGCAATGGCCGAACGGCGCGTCGCGCTTGTGATCGGCAATTCGGCCTACAAGAGCGTCCCCCGGCTCACCAACCCGGTGAACGACGCCACCCTGGTCGGCGGCATGTTCAAGAAGGCCGGCTTCGACGATGTCGATGTCAGGCTCGACCTCAACGCCGCCGACATGCGCCGGTCGCTGCGCGAGTTCGCGGGCAGGACCCGCGATGCCCAAGTTGCCGTCATTTACTATGCCGGGCACGGCATCGAGCTGGACGGTACGAACTATTTGATCCCCACCGATGCCGCGCTGGAAACCGACGGCGACGTGCTCGACGAGACCGTCGCGCTCGACCGCGCGCTTTATGCCGTGGAGCCCGCCAAGCAGCTTCGCCTCGTCATCCTGGACGCCTGCCGGGACAATCCGTTCGCCAAGACGATGAAGCGCACGATCGCGTCGCGCGCCATCGGGCGCGGACTTGCCAAGATCGAGCCGACCAGCCCGAACACCATGATCGCCTTCGCCGCCAAGGCGGGCTCGACGGCGTCAGACGGCGACTCCAAGAACAGCCCGTTCGCGGCAGCTCTGGTCGAGCGTCTGCCGACGCCAGGGCTCGATCTGCGCAAGGCCTTTGGCTTCATCCGCGACGATGTGCTCAAAAACACCGGCTACAAGCAGGAGCCCTATGTGTACGGCTCGCTCGGCGGTGATGACGTGCCGCTGGTTGCCGCGAAGCCGGTCGTGGCCGGGCCGCAGGCAAATCCCCAAGATGCAGTTCGCCGCGACTATGAGCTGGCGCTGCAGGCGGGTGATCGCGACGCATGGGAGGCGTTTCTCCAGACCTATCCTGAGGGCTTCTATGCGAACCTTGCGCGGGTGCAGTTGAAGAAGATCGGGGCCGAAGATGCACGCGCGGCCGCAGCGGAGAAGGCAAGGCAGGCCGAAGACGAGAAGGCGCGGCTGGTCGCGGAGCGAGCCAAGAAGGCCGAGCAGGACAAGGCCGCCGCCGCCGCCAAGGCCGCCGAGGATGCCCGGCTCGCGGCCGAAAAGGCCAAGCAGGTCGAGGAGGCCAAGGCGGCCGCAGCCGAGCAACGCAGGAAGGATGCCGAGGCCGCCGTCGCCAAGGCGCTGGCCGACAAGCAGGCTGCCGAGAAGGCGCTCGCCGACAAGATCGCGAACGACAAGGCGGCTTCCGAGCTGGCCGCAAAGCAGGCGACCGAGAAGGCTCAGCGTGACGTCGAGCAGAAGGTCGCGGCAGTTGCCCCAACGCAATCGCCGCCCAGCCTCTCGCCGCAGGAGACGGCCAAACTGGTGCAGTCAGAACTCCGTCGCGTCGGGTGTCTGACGGGTGCAGCGGACGGAGAATGGAACGCCGCCGCGCAGCGCTCGCTGACGCTGTTCAACAAGCATGCCGGGACGAAGTTCGATGCCAAGCTCGCCAGCTTCGACGCACTCGATGCCATCAAGGCCAAGCCGGGACGCGTCTGCCCCCTGGTTTGCGATCGCGGCTCCAGGGCTGATGGCGACACCTGCGTGAAGATCGCCTGCCGCGCGGGCTATCGCGTCAACGACGACAACGAATGCGAGAAGGTACAGGACAAGAAGCCCGTCGCGACCCGCGACGGGTCGAGGACGCGTGACAACGAGCGTCAACAGATCGAATCATCTCCGCCCAAGCCGCAAGCCACGTCCTCGAGCCAAATGTTCTGCTCGGCCGCTGGGTGTCGGCCAGTTCGCCCAGGCTGCAGACTTGAGCGCGGCGCGCCGGGATTTACTGGCCCTGGCGGGACCACGCAGGCTGAAGTTTGTAACTGAGCCGCGAGTGAGAGACCCGATCTTGCGGACCGGATACCGTCGCCTCACCTTGAGAGGCGCGCCTCGGGGGCCAGTGACACTAAATCGATACGCGAAACGTCCGGCACCCGGATTTTGACGCTGGCCTGTTTCCGGGCTCAGGACCCCGGTTTGATTTTCACGGTGGCCTATCTTCAATTACGGTGCATCGCAACGTGATGGAGCCGGCCAGTGTCAGACGAGGTGCGCGATCTATTCGACCGCTGGAACGGGTCTGGCACGACGGCCAATATGACCTGGTCCCGAGCTGCGTCGGGCCGACCTACATCAGGCATGACGAGAACGGCGATCGGACCGTGACGCGGGAGGCTTACGCAGCCGAGTTGCAAGGCGTCCACAAGGACCGACCGGGCATCCGCGTCGTGGTCTACGACCATTCATTTACGACGGACCGCGCCTGGTTCCGGTTCTCGTTCCAATGGCGCGATCCCAGGACCGGCGAGAGGCAGAGCCGGGCCGGGATGCAGAGCTACCGGATCGAGGACGGAAAGCTGGTCGAGACCTGGATCACGATGCGCCCGCTCGGCACGTCATGGACTGACACGCCGCAGGAACGCTGGACGACGCCGAAGACGTAAGGCCGCCTCGGCTGGCGCAGTGAGCCGCCTCGGTTGACGGCCTCTCGGTTCTCCGAACTTGCGCATCAACGCCTCTGACTCCAATCTCTGACTCCAATCTCGCAGCGTCCTTCTTCGACCGAAGCTGACGCGCATCAAAGACGCATGAGCGGGACGCCGTCATGCTTCCGCAATCTTTTGGCATCGAACCTTTTCGCGGTCTGCGGCTTCTCTGAGTTGGAGCGCAACAGTGGGGATCTCGGTCATGACGGAAGACACGCACCAGGATGCAACCAGGCGTAATCGCCTGCTGGAGGCGGCGCATGAGGAGATGGTCAAGTTCGAGCGGAAGGAAAACGAGTTCCGCAAAAAGGACCGTCTGGAGCGTGCCGCCGAGCTCCAGCTTCCGCTGGACGTGATCAAGGTTCACTAGGGCCACCAGGACGGGCTGCGGAGCCGACCAGGCGCGCCGGCACGGCGGGCATCGGGCATGCGTCACCGAAAGCGGCGGCTGACAGCGGCCGCCCTGGTCAATGCAAGGCCCGGCATCACGCGTTGGCAATATGCCCGGCTTCAGGGCGATCGCGCGCGTAAAAGGTATCCAAATACTACCTCTAAATTATTGACCCAGCAGGCAAATCCCCAACCCGCCTACTGTGCATGGGGTTGTTTTCCAATTTTTTGAAAGACGGGGCCAGCTGCCGCCGGCGCATGCCGGCCAAATCTACATGAGCGCCAGCAGCCCGATGCCGATCACCAGCACGACAAAGCCAACCGCCGTCGCGGCGGCGAACGACCGCTCTACGTTATCCATGATGCTACCCCGTTGCCGGCAAGCCACGTTTCCCCCATGGCTGCACCGGACCTTGCGGAATCTCGCCTGCGGCTGTGGCCCGAGTGTTGCGATCGGGTGACCAAATTGGGACCGGTGCGGGGCCAGTCTGCGGCCTCCCCGGTGCGGGCTTCGATGCTGCGGCCGTCAGGCACCCGTAAGCCTGGTCGCCTAATGTCGTCTCGTCCGGTGGACCAACACCGGACCTCCATACCCAACCGACGACCCCGCTCTCCCACGAGCGGGGTTTTCTGTTGGCGGGCATGGGTGAGCGCCGGCCTGGATTCGATTCGCGGGCTTGTCAGGCTGTCGTAAGCTCAGCCGGCTAGGGTCATTGGGCTTATGGTGTTGCAGCCCAGCACCTCAGCCTCCAATAACCTTTGACCCCGCCTGGCTCTCCCCAGGCGGGTTTTTTTCATGCCGGCCGGTTCACGGGCCCCTCTCCTCCCGCGTCAGCCGCAACGAGAAGGCGCGGATCGCGGGCGCCGCCAGCAGCACCACGGGCAGCATCGCGGCCCATGCGAGCAGCCATGACAGCATCCAGTGCCGGGCGAACAGCATCGCGCCGTCGGCCGGCAGGCTGGCGATCCCAGCCGCGATCAGCGAGGTCAGTCCGGACTGGAGGACACCGAAGACGAAATGACTGTAGCGGCGGGGAATGCCGAGCATGATGCGCTCATGTTGCTTGCCGTCACGAGGCCAAGCAAGCCACATGCCGTCGCGCGCATCGAGGCGGGCCTTGGCTCTTCCCGTTCGATCGGGATCGCCGGCGTCACAACCGATCGTTAACCGATGACCATCGAACGCCCCGTGGTTCTCCGACCATGAACAGAGTTCCTGAGCCGCGCTCAACTGCATCAGCGCGCACCGGGCGATGGTCTTGCATTGCCTTGCGGGCCGGCCTCTTTCGGAATTCGATTGCCAACATGCTACAGTGATCGAAGGTGAATCGTGGGGAGGTAACCATGAATCACAGGGGCGTCGAATTCACCGTCGCCAAGACGGCCATTCCCGGAATCTGGCAATGGCAGTTCCGCATCGGTGAGCAGGTCAAGACCGGCAAGACCGAGACCAAGATCGACCTGCTGGCGATCCGGCGGGTGCAGCTGCGCATCGATCGGGAGCTGAAGGCCATCGGGCGCAAAACGGCCTGAACCGGACGCGCCGAGATCGGCGTCACGGCCCCTCCTATGCGCCCCGGTTATCCCGTAGCCGCCCGGAATTGATCTGCCGGTGGTTTGGGATTGCACTGCGCGCCGTGGGCCTTGGGGGCGGGGCCGTCACGCGATCGGTGCCAGCCATGCCGCTCTATTTCTTTCGAATTCGGAACGGCCGCTATTCCGGCTGTGCGGACCAGGCGTCGGAATTTGCCGACCGCGATCTGGCCTGGAAGGAGATGACCAGTGTCTGCGCCGACATGGCCGCGGGCATCGCCCGCAAGCTCCAGGAAAATTCCGAATGGCACATGGAACTCCTGGACGAGACCAAGGAGCCCGTGTTCCGCATCCGCATCGTCGCCGAGACGCTCGACTAGGGGCCGACCTCAATCGGCGCTGGGCAGCCGCCGCATGGTGAATTCGATGTCGCCGCCGGGCAGCTCGCGCCAGGTCTCGACCGCGCTCATATAGCCGGCCTTGGGGTAGCGGGCGAAGAAGGCCTGCGCCCTCGCCCGCGCCGCCGCGCGCGGCAGCGTGAAGGTCTCGCGCAGATAACCGTCGCCGGCGTGCTCGCCCGGCTTGCCGCCGATCCTGCGCCGGCGCGCCATCCGCTCGGCGAGATCCCGCGGACGATCGGCCATGACCTGTCCTCCTCTACGCAACACCTGCCGGCAATGTAGGGAGCGGATCGGACGAAGAGGAGTCCCGGCCGAAAGGCGCATGCCGCCTCCGGCCGAAAGGCTCAGTTGGCGGCCGTGCCGGTCTTGGTCTTCTTCGGCGCGCTGGTGGTTGCGGCCGATGCCTTCGGCGCAGCCTGCTTCGGCGGATCGGAGCGCATGCCGCCCCAGGGATCGTTGGACGACTTGGCGTCCGGAATCTTCTTCAGCGTTTCCTTGTAGACCTTTTCACGCTCGGCATCCGCGGCCTTTTCTTCCGGGGACTTGCTCGGCGCGTCCTGCATCAAATTGATATTGGGCATTTGCGCGTAGGCCGGTCCCGCCAGCACGGCCAGCACCGCCGCCATACGGAAAAGCTTCATCATCTACTCCCTGATCATCATGGCGGCGCGGATCAGCCGCGCCTGTCATCCCTATCACAGCCCGTCCGTGACCGCTGGGGTCGCTCAGGGCCGAATGGCCCGCTAGAGCCGGTCCGATCTGCACGATTTCGGCGCGTGCAGCCAGTCGTCCCAGATCGGGCCGCATCTGGTGCACCCGTCCAGCACGATGCCGAGCGCCACCAGCCAAAACACGAGGACACACCGACGCAACATCATCCACCCGATCCCAAGCGCGGCATCATATCGGGCGAAGTCAGGCATTTTCAAGCCGACGGGACCGGCATCAGACCGGGTGACTTTGCCGTGCCGATCCGCGCAGAATGGCAGAAACATCCGGCAACAATGGAGGACACGCCGCAATGCCATCGCAGCCAGAAGCCGAGTTCGGCATCGCTGAGGCCAGACGCATCCTCGGCGAGGTCTTTGCGCCCTGGGTCCAGGATCTCAACCTCTCGGTCGAGCGCATCGAGGACGCGCAGCCTGCGGATGCGCCGGACTGGCAGCCGGGTGCGCTGCTCCGGATGGCGTTTTCGGAGCGGCTGTGCCGGAACGGCGGCGTCGTCTGCGGCCAGGCGCTGATGGCCCTCGCCGACACCGCGATGGTCATCGCAATCCTCGCCGCCAATCGCGGCTACCGTCCGATGACCACGGTCGACCAGACCACGCATTTCATGCGCGCGGCCACCTCGTCGGACGTGCTCGCGGACGCCCGCGTGGTGCGGCTCGGGCGCACCATGAGCTTCGGCCGCGTCACGCTGCTCTCGGCCGCCGACAACAAGCCGGTGGCAATGGTGTCGAGCGCGTTCGCGATGCTGCCGGGCTGAGCATCGCCGCAAAAGACGAGAGCCGCGTGAGCGCAAGGCGCACCGCGGCTCTCCATCACGTTCGCATCAAAGCGAGAGGCCGAAGCGCGATTGCGTCCGCGCTTCAGTCCGCTTCAAGAGTTACTTGCCGAGGATCTCGTCGGCCGCGGTGACGACGCTGACGGTCGGATTCTTTCCGCAATAGGCCCCGAACTTCTTGGCGTTCTCGATGAACACCTCGGTGTCGATGATCGCGTTGTCCTCGTCGCCCTTGTACCAGCCGTCCATCCAGGTCAGCACGACCGCGATGTTGTCTTCGCCGCTATCGAGGAACTGCTTGCAAGTCATGGTCGAGAGGTCCCACTTGACGGCGTGGGCGGGCATCGACGACAGCGAAAGCGCTGCGGTGAGTCTTCATGGGAATCTCCATCGGCGCGTAAGGCCATAAAGGAAAGGCTTGTGAGGAAAGTCGGCGGGACGTGACTCACCGCTTCAACGTCGTAAACGAAATCTGAAGCGCTGTGCAAGTAGCGCCAGTATTGAGTTTAGTTCAACGTAATTTCTATGCACTACTTCACAATCATCATTGTGGATCAACGCAGATGACCGAGAAGCGTGCAGCCCAACGTTACCGTGTTTTCAAGGGTGGAACGATCACCTTTGAAAACAACGGCATCGCTTGCACCGTGCGAAACATGTCCGCAGGCGGCGTGGCGATCGACCTCGAGACCCCCGTCACATTGCCGCAATCGTTCACACTCTCGATCGCGCGCGACAATTTCGTGCGGACTTGCCGCCCCGTATGGCGCAGCGACAGGCGCGTCGGTCTCGCTTTCGTGCAATAGCGCGCACGATGTGAACGACTGTTCGTATCGCATCCACAACACGGTTATGAGTGCCTGCTACGATGGCAGCGACGCAAGGCGCAGGCCGCCAGCACGCGTGCGATCGCCGACGATGCCGCAAACGCTTCCACTGGACTGATCGAGATCCTCGGTGGCTGCGATCAGATGGCACTGGCCTGTCGCAGCGCCCATCAGGTTTATTTGGACTTCTTGGCAGGTTCGGGCGGACGCGCCCCGCCCCACGGGTCATACTTCTCCTTGGGCTCCGGAATGCGCTCGAGCGCCGCCTTGTAGGCCCCCTCGTCGACCTTGGGCTTGGTGTCCGCCTTCTGGCCCTCGCTAGGCTGGCGTCTGCCGCCACCCATCTGCGCCTGAGCCGAGCTGCCCGCCAATGCCAGCACCGCAGCCGCTATGACCAAAATCCTCATTGGCGCAATCCCCTTCGTCTGGGGTACAAACTAGCCTGCAATCCCCTAATAGCAAATGCCGTGCGTTCCAGGCCTTCAGCAAATCTTGATCGGCCAGGACTTCGCCAGATCGCATTCGTGCCTATCTGTTGGCCCGCAGGGGGACCCTTCACGGATGTTGCGGATCATTGCTCATGCGGCGCTGCTGGCCGGCGCGCTCGCGCTCGGTGCCTGCGGCTTTGCCGACAGCCGCGCGCCGGTGCCCGAGTTCATGCGCATGAAGGAAGCCGAGCAGCCGCCGCCCGAGCCGCCCCCCGACGTCAAGCGCGTGGTGCGCGAGCAGATCGATGTCGTCTTCCTCAACACGTCATACCCGCGCGAGGTGCACGTCGCCCCGCCGCATCGTGAGGTGCGAGGACCCGGCTGGACCGCCTGCGTCCGCGCGCAGCTCACCTCCGCAACCGGCACCGCGCTTGGCGCCCAGACCTACATTGTCACCATCACCGGCGGAAAGGTCGTCGATCGCCGCCGCGCGGAAGCCGACGACATCTGCGGGTCCGAGGTTTATGAGCCGATCTGACAGGCCTCGTCGTCAGCCCTGTGTAAGGCGGAACATAGCGAGCGCATCCGAGACCAGATCCGCAGTGCTGCTTCAGCTTCCCCGCAGAGAGGAAATCGGCAAACGGCTCGCAGCAATCATGATGCTTCGCCGGATTGGCGCGTGTCGCCCCCGGGGAACATTGTCCGCGCGCCACCAGTTCCGGGAAAATCCTGCATTTGGATCGGAACGATCGCCGCCCCCCCCTTCTTGTTACCGCAGAGGGCAGTTTCGGAGGAGAATATGATGCGGACATTTACGATTGCACTGCTGGCCGGCGTCGCGGCCATCGCTGCGGCGAGCGGCGCGAAGGCCGCCGACATCTACACGACCAGCGAATACGCCAACCCCAATCTCATCCAGGAAGTCCGGCTCGTCTGCGATGACGCCGGCAATTGCTATCGCACCCGCGGCGGCGCGCGCGTAATCGCGCGCGACTCCTATGCCACCATGCCGCGCGAGCGCTATTATGAACGCCGCACCTATCGCGACTGGGACGACGGCCCGCGAGGCGGCGTCGGCATTCGCGCTCCCGGCGTCAGCGTGGGCGTCGGTGGCTGGTAATCGGTAGAACCAAGACGGACGGGACCGGACGAGACAACTCGCCCGGTCCCTTCCATATGGGTGCATCCGATCACAGGCGTCAGGCGGCAACCGATTGCTGCTGAAATTGCTCGTAGGCTGCGATCGCATCGGCTGCGTACATCAGCGACGGCCCGCCGCCCATATAGACGGCCATGCCGAGCGTCTCTTCGACCTCCTCGCGCGTCGCGCCGAGCTTGACGAGGGCCTCGGTGTGAAAGCCGATGCAGCCGTCGCAATGCGCGGCGACGCCGAGCGCCAGCGCGATCAGCTCCTTGGTCTTCTTGTCCAGCGCGCCGTCACGCGTCGCGGCCTGGGCCAGCGCGGCAAATCCCTTCATGGTGTCGGGAATGTCGCTTCGCAGCTTGCGCATGTTGGCGGAGATTTGCCGGGTGATCTCTGGATAGTTCTTGTCCATGCTTACTCTTTCACGGTGACTTCAGGTTTCGAGCGGATCGGCCGGCGTGACGAAGCGCGTCAATGACGGCCGGTGAGTGACGAAGCGGGCGAGCACCATGCCGGCACACATCGCCGCAACGAAGATGAAGGCGGAGGCCGAGCCGAACCCGAGCGCGGTCAGCGCCGGACCCGGACAGAACCCCGCCAGTCCCCAGCCGATGCCGAAGATCGCGGGACCTGCGACGATCCTGGGATCGATGTCGCTTCGCGTCGGAAGATAAAATCGTTCGGCGAAGAACGGCCGCGTGAGCTTCAGGACGCGGTTGAAGCCGATGAAGGTCACGGCCACCGCGCCCGCCATCACGAAGGCAAGGCTGGCGTCCCACGTGCCTGCCGGGATGCCGCCGATGTCGAGGAAGTTCAGAACCTTCGCCGGGTTCGACATGCCCGAGACAATGAGGCCGAGACCGAAGATCAGGCCGATCGCGAATTGGACCAGGATTGCCATGGTCGTCAGCTCCAGTGCCGCATCAGGAAGACCGTCGCCATGCCGGCCGCCATGAAGGTGACGGTCGCGACCAGCGAGCGCACCGAGAGCCGCGACAAGCCGCAGACGCCGTGGCCGGAGGTGCAGCCGCTGCCCCACACCGAACCGAAACCCGTGAGCAGTCCGCCGACAATCAGAACGGTCGTCCCCGCCTCGATCGTCTGCGCCGGCAGGCTTCCGGTGACAAGCCGCACCAGCACGGGCGCGGCGACGAGACCGGCGATGAAGGCGAAACGCCCGGCGAATTCGCCGTCCTCATAGGGCGGGAACAGCCGCGCCGCGATGCCGCTGACCCCGGCAATCCGTCCCGTCGCCCACATCAGCAGAACGGCGGCGACGCCGATCAGGACGCCGCCAGCGAGGGAGGCGATCGGTGTAAATGATGTCGAGACCATGAGCCCTCCGGATCGGGGGCGCCCCTCTCGCGGGCACCGATGACGGTTATTTCAGTTGTTTCGTATTTTCGAATATACTAATATATCGGACAGTCATGAAGCTCAAGCCCCGGAATCAGGAACTGCTCGCTCTGGAGGAGAAGGCCGAAGAGGCCTCCCGCCTCCTCTCCGCCATGGGCAATCCCAAGCGGCTGCTGGTTCTCTGCAACATGCTGGACGGCGAAAAGTCCGTCGGCGAACTCGCCGACATCGCAGGCCTGTCGTCGGCCGCACTATCCCAACATCTCGGAAAGATGCGCGCATTGAGCCTGGTCAAACCCAGGCGGGACGGTCAGACGATATACTACAGCATCGCGAGCCAGGAGGTCCGCTCGGTGCTGGAGACCTTGTACCGCCTCTTCTGCGCACCGGAATAGGGCCTCGCTGACGCAAACGCGGGAAGCGCAGCATGAGCGACGACACTTTCATCGAGGGACCTCTCTACGAGAAGCGGCGGAAGGTCTATCCGCAATCCGTCCACGGCCCTTTCCGCCGCCTCAAATGGACGATCCTCTGCGTCACGCTCGGGACCTATTATCTCCTCCCCTTCGTGCGCTGGAATCGCGGACCCGGCCTGCCCGACCAGGCCGTGCTGATCGATTTCCCGCATCGGCGCTTCTACTTCTTCTTCATCGAACTGTGGCCACAGGAGGTCTACTATTTCACCGGTCTGCTGATCATCGCGGCGATGACGCTGTTCCTGATGAACGCGGTCGCCGGCCGGCTGTGGTGCGGCTACATGTGCCCGCAGACGGTGTGGACCGACCTGTTCTATGCGGTCGAGCGCTGGGTCGAGGGCGACCGGCGCGAGCGCATGCAGGGCGACAAGCGCTACTGGACGTTTGATCACATCCGGAAGGTCGTGCTGAAACACTTTCTCTGGATCATGATCGCCTGGTGGACGGGCGGCGCCTGGGTGCTCTATTTTTCCGACGCACCGACGCTGGTGAAGGATCTCGCCACCCTCCAGGCCCCGTTCATCGCCTATCTCTGGATCGGCATCCTCACCGCCACGACCTATGTCTTTGCCGGTCACGCCCGCGAGCAGATGTGCATCTACATGTGTCCGTGGCCGCGCATCCAGGCCGCGCTGACCGACGAATGGGCGCTCAACGTCACCTATCGCCGCGACCGCGGCGAGCCGCGTATGTCGGTGAAGAAGGCGGACGCCGCCCGCGCGCATGGCGAGCTCGCCGGCGACTGCGTCGATTGCCATCAATGCATCAATGTCTGCCCGACCGGCGTCGACATCCGCAACAGAATCCAGCTCGGCTGCATCCAGTGCGGCCTGTGCATCGACGCCTGCGACAACGTAATGCGCGAGATCGGCCGGCCCGCCGGCTTGATCGGCTACGACACCGACATCAACATGCAGCGCCGGCGCGAGGGCAAGGCGCCGCTCTACCGCATCATCCGTCCGCGCACGCTGATCTATGCCGCGGCCATCGCCATCGTCGGCGGCATCATGCTCTATGCTCTCGCGACCCGTACGACGATGGACGTCAACGTGCTGCATGAGCGCAATCCCCTCTTCGTCCAGCTCTCGGATGGCGGGGTGCGCAACGACTACACCGTCCGCATCCTCAACAAGGGCGCGCAGCGATCGTTTGCGCTCGAGGTCTCCGGTCTGCCCGGCGCCACCATTCGCGTCGCAGGCATCGAAGCCGGCCTCGACGGCAAGCCCGTCATCGAGGTCGGGCAGGACCAGACCCGCGAGGTCAGGCTGTCGGTGCAGGTCGGCCCCAGCGACCTGCCGAAGACCTCGCGCGACGTCGATATCGCCATCACCGACACGGCCGGCGGCGGACGCGCAAGCACCCGCGATCATTTCGTGCCCGGCGAGCAGTAGCTTCCACATTCCATGGCGCATCCGGCGACTGCCGCCGGATGCTCAATGAGACGTTAACACTACCGCTCGAATTGAAGCGGCTTCCCAACGGGATTTTCCAATCTTTGCGCTAAGGATGACCGCGTAACCCGGGCTCAGCCCGCGTGAACGGGGACGACGGGACGTGGTCGACATCGCGCACCAGGCAGCGATCAATCCGGCATCGGCAAAGCATGCCGCGGCGGCGCGCGCGCTCGTCCCGCTCACCGCGATCGAACCCGGCCAATGGCGCGCGCTCGCGCAGCGGGCGGTCGAGCCGAACGGATATTACCTGCCCGCCTGGGAGCTCGCCGTCAGCGCAACCGCGCGCGGCCGCACGGATGCCTCCGTACTGCCCGCATTCGACGGATCTTCGATGCGGCTGATCGGGCTGATGCCGGTGATCTCGCTGTGGCGGGCATGGAAGATTCCCCTGCCCGCGCTGGTGAGCGCGCATCCCTATGGCACGCTGTGCAGCCCGCTGATCGACCGCGACGCTCCGATCGAGGCGGCGACGCGTCTGTTGCAGCAGGCGCGCGAGGCCGGTGCCCATGCGCTCGTGCTGAACGACGTCGCGCTCGACGGCGCGGCGATGGCCTCGCTCAACCAGATCCTGAATCGCGACGGCCTGAAGCCGCGTGTCCTCAGTTCCTACATCCGCGCCAGCCTCAACGCGACGCAGGACGGCGAGACGCTGCTGCACGATGCGCTGGGCACCAAAAAGCTCAAGGAGTTGCGCCGTCTGCGCCATCGGCTCGAAGAGCACGGGCCCGTCGTGTTCGAGGTCGCGCGCCGGCCTGACGAGATCGGGCCCGCACTCGAAACATTTTTGCAACTCGAAGCCAGCGGCTGGAAGGGCAAGCGCGGCACCGCGCTGATCCAGCATGCGGGCGATGCGGCCTTCATCCGCCGCGCGGTGCCGGCGCTGGCAGAGACCGCACAGTGCGAGATCGTCAGCTTGCGCGCCGGCGCGATTCCGGTGGCCGCCGGCATCGTGCTGCGCCATCAGGACCGCGCCTTCTTCTTCAAGCTCGGCATCGACGAAGGCTTTGCAAGATATTCGCCGGGCGTGCAGCTCACGCTCGACCTCACCCGTCACCTCTGCGCCGACTCCGCCATCGCCAGTGCGGATTCCACGGCGAGCGCCGACCACCCCATGATCAACCCGATCTGGCGGGGACGCTTCGCAATCGGTGACGTGCTGATCCCGCTGCGGCGGAACGACCCGGTCGTGGCGCTCATTCACGCAGCACTGGTCGGCCTCAACGCCGCGCACGAGGCCGCGCGACGCGTGGTCCGCCGCCTCCGCAAATAAGCGAAATCTACTCCGCCGCCTGCGCGTTGATTTCCTCCGAGACCTGGCGGATGGCACGGGCGAGCAGGTTCGGATCCTGCGCGCCGGAGACGGCGTATTTCTGCGCGAACACGTATGTCGGCACGCCGGAGATGCCCTTCTCGGCGGCTTCCTGCGCGTCGGCCGAGACGCGCGCGACGTCCTCGTCGGTGGCAAGACGCCGGCGCACGTCGTCGGCGTCGAGACCGACATCGGCGGCCGCCTGCACCAGCACGTTCACATCGGTGAGGTCGCCGCCATCGCGGAAGTACAGCTCCATCAGGCGCTGCTTCATCTCGGGCGCCTTGCCGATCGCTTCGGCCCACAGGATCAGGCGATGGCAGTCGGTCGTGTTGGGCTGACGCGCCACCAGCTCCGGCCTGTAGACGAGACCCTCCTCGCTGGCAGCCGCGACGACGCGCCCCGCAATGCCCTTATAGGCCTCGACCGAGCCGAACTTCTTGGTGAGATAGTCCTCGCGGCTGATGCCCTCGCGCGGCACCCAGGGATTGAGGAAGAAGGGACGGAAATTCAGCTTGACCGGAACGTCGGGCACGAGCGCCAGCGCGCTCTCGATGCGGTGCTTGCCGATATAGCACCAGGGGCACACCACGTCGGAGACGACGTCGATCTGGAGCGGTTTCAGCGTGCTCATGTCAGGCGCCTCCTTCGGGCACTTCAAGGGTTCGCCCAAAGATAGGCAGAACCCGGCCCAAGGCAAGGGCGCTAGCTCATAGCTGCTGCCATCTGCTTCAGCCGCTCGGCGGTGCGCTCGTCGGCCGGAAAGAACGTCTCCAGCGCAAGCTCCGACAGGGTGATGTCCACGGGCGTGCCGAACACCATGGTGGTGGAGAAGAAACTAAGTATCTCCCCCTCGTGACGCAGCTTGAAGGGGATGGCGACATTGTCGCTCGACAGCGGCGCCGATCGTGCCGGGATCGGGTAGCCCTTGAGGTCGTTGTAGAGCTTGATCAGCTCCGGATCGGCCGTTGCTTCGCATTGCCGGTGCAGCCGCTCCAGAAGATGCCCGCACCACTCCGCGAGATTGACCGTGCGCGGCGCCAGCGCCTCGGGATGGAAAGCGAGCCGCAGCACGTTGAAGGGCTGGCCGAGCAACCGCTGCGGAATGCCGTCGAGGAGCGGCGCCACCATGCGGTTGGCGGAGACCAGGTTCCAGTGCCGGTCCACGGCGAGCGCCGGATTGGGCTCGTGCGCCCTGAGGACGAGGTCGATCGCCCGGCGAGCTGATTTCAAGGCGGGATCCTCCAGCGGGCGCTGCGGAAACGCCGGCGCAAAGCCGGCGGCGACCAGCAGCACGTTGCGTTCGCGCAAGGGCACGTCGAGACGCTCGGCGAGCCTCAGCACCATATCGCGCGAAGGGGCGGCGCGGCCGGTCTCGACGAAGCTCAGATGCCGCGCCGAGATATCGGCCTCGCCCGCCAGATCGAGTTGGCTCATGCGGCGGCGCTGCCGCCATTCGCGCAAATGGTCACCGATATGGATCGGCTGGCTGCGTTCAGTCTGTGCCGTGGATGCATGTGCGTTCATGGTCGAAAACCTAGCATGCCGCGTTCATCCGTTCCATTACCCGCGAGGTAATGGATATGGGCATGCACCCACATGAAACAATTGAGTTCATTTTTCGCCGCGGAATAGCGTCGATGTCCCTAAAGGGACCGGTGCACGTACCCGCGATAAAAGGGACAAGGCGCGAAATGTGATCCGGTTTTGCGCAGGACCGGCGAAAACACTATTTCAACATCGCCTCACCTCATCGAAATCGTGATTGTGCTGAGATTGGCGGCGAACTCCATGCCCGCCTTGGGGCCTTGCAGCACGATGGTCACGCCCTTTTCGTTGCGCAGGTGGACGCCATTGATGCCGCCGACCAGGGCAGCGCCACCGCCGACCGAACTGTAGGTCCCGGCGAAGTCGCCGACCTCGCGGATGCCCGAGGCCCGGCCATCGAGCCGGCCGACGGTCGCGCCGGCGGTGATGCCAAAACTCACGCCGGATACGTTGAACGGATAGTCGCGACCACGATAGGTCAAGACGCCGTTGCCCGCGCCACCGCCGATCAGCAGTCCCGCTTTCACGATCTTGACCCGGACCTGACCGCTCGCCTGCCCATACGACGGCGTCGCCGGAATGGCGAACGCGAGCAGTGCGATCGCCATCAAGCAAACGGCGATCGCGCGCGGACGAGCTCGCCTGCTCTCAGGGTTTTGCGGCATCGACCTTCTTCCAGGTCTGGTCCGGATCGAACAGCGTGGTGCGCTGGGCGATAGACTCGGTGCGCTCTCCCAAGTCCTTCTGGTAGACGGTGCCGGCATGATTGACCAGGAAGGTCATGACGCCGGAATTGCCGTATTCGGCTGGCCAGGCGATCAGCGCGAAACCACCGATCATCTTGCCCTTGACGACGTAGTTGAGAGCACCGCCGGGCGCATCCGATCCCTGCCCCTTCAGGATACGGAAATAGTATCCATGATATGGGCTCGGCCCTACACTTCCGGCCTTGTAGCCTTCGGCTGAGGCGTCCGCCGCCAGTGCACCGAGTGGGCTCGGGTCGCTGTCGTCGCGCCAGAACAGGCCGTCCTTCTTGCCCGGGCTGCTGACGATGCGTTGCGCATAGACGCCAACGCCCTCACCACGATCCTTCTCGGCATATTCATTCTGGGCATCGACATAAGCGAGCGCGGTCTGGATCGCGTCGAGCTCGTTGCGGCCGATGCGACGATAGAGCACCTCGATCCGTCCCTCGGCCGTGTCGAATTCCCAGCCGCTCTTTGCATTGACGAGTGGAATCGGGAACGGGAAGTCGTCCGGCCCCAGCATCAGCGTGGCCTTCTTGTTGCCTTCCGCCTTGATCGAATGCTTGGCATCATACATCGACGTAAAGCGCTGGCGTGTATCTGCATCGGCGACCTCGTCGCCGGACGAGACGATTTCGTCGGCAGCCCTGCCGAGCACCTTGAGAATATCGCCCGGACCTCTCTTGACCGCTGCGGCAAGAGCTGCCGCTGCATCCTCGGGCGTAGAAAAAGATTGCTGCGCAAGCGCGGTCGAACCCAGCAGTACCAGCGCCATGAAGCCCGGCAACGCCGCGCGATGAAGTGACTTCAGACCGATCATGGCGTGATCTCCGCGGGGATCCTCGCACCGCCGGCGAGCCAATCGCTGTAGGTGCGGAACTTCAATCCGAGCTTGTCGTAGTAGACAACCAGGTAACCGTCGTTGCCGCGGGCCACCGCCTCCGGGTTCACGCGTTCGACCTCCTGCGCCATGACACCAACATAGGCCTTGTTGCTGCCGAGATAGCTGAAGCGGTAGTAGCCGAGCCCATTGGCGAGATAGCCGAGCAAGACGACGTCGTGCTTCAACGCGATATCGGAACGCCGGCCGCCGCCGCCTCCCCGTCCGCCGCCACCGCCTCCTCGGAAGCCGCCTCCGGCAGACATGCCGCCACCGCCACGCCCGGCGAAGCTCGCCCCACCGCCACCGCGGGGCATGCTCGCCATACTCGACCGCCCGCGGGCGGAAGCCGCTGCAGCCGCTCTGCCAGAGGAAACGTTCATGGCACCGCCGCGGCTGCCTCCACCACCGCGATTGGCAGAAGCTGCGCGATTGCCGCCACCGGCGCTGCCGCGGTTGGCGGCCTTGGCGCGGTCGCCACCACCCTTGGCTCGATCGCCTCCGCCCTTCGCACTCCCCTTGGCGCGGTCCGCGGCGCCGGCGCGATCGCCGCCACCGGGCCGGTCCCGCGTACCCGCACGGTCGCCAGCGCGGTCACCCGCTCGATCTCCTGCACGATCGCCCGCGCGATCAGCGGCACCGGCGCCCGGACGATCCTTGAGGACCTGCTGGCCGTCGCGGCCGCGAAAGTCCATCCGGTCCGCGGCGCCCGCCTTCAGATTGTTGTTGCCAAAACGCTGCTGAACATTGGTGTTGTTGTAACGCACGCCCTGGCGGTGCGCCGGATTGTGCTGCCAGCCATTTGCGATGTTGGTGGTCCGGTGATTGACATAGACGTTGCGGTTGCCCCAGTTGCAGCCGCCGCCCCAGTAATTGCCCCAGCGTCCGATCGCCCACGCGGTCCCAAACGCGAGACCCGCCGCGACCACGCCTGCACCGATATAGGACGGATAGCCGAAGTAATACGGCGGGTACTCCGCGTAGGGCCAGTCCCCGTAAACGGTGGCTGGTTCGTAGTAGGGCACGTACATCGTTCCCGGCTCGGCCGGTTCGATGACGACCACCTGCCTGTTTTCCTGCGTCTGAACACTGACCTTCTGCTGCTTGGTCGTGACGAGCTTCTTGTTGTCATAGGCCTTGGTCCGCAATCGCTGGATCGCATCCATCACGTCCGGCTGTTGCGCGAGCACGGCGTCACCCAGGCTCTTGGTCCAATCGAGCTTGTCATTCATCATCGTCAGAACGTCCGCCGTGCTGGCGAGCGCCTTGACGCTGTCGTCCCAGGCCTGCTTCTCGACCTCGGTCTTGAGCGCATCGCCCTTCAGCGACTTGTGTTCTTTCAGCCAGCGATCGGCCTGCACGACTTCCAGCGGATAGGTCGACGCGGCCAGCACATTGGCCAGCAGCTCGTCAGGATAGAGCGCGATCGGCGCCACCAGCGCTTCGAGCTGCTCGGGCTTCAGGAGCTCGGCGCTTGGCGGAGCCTGGCTTGCCGGCTGCGCCTGAGCGGTTGGAGCAGCAGGTTTGTCGGCCGTCTGCGCCGAGGCGACGGCCGGGATGGCCATCAAAAGCGCGAGCGCCATCACGGTCCTGGCATAACGAAGCATCACACCCTCCATCGGAGTCACCATTTGGAGGATCGATCCGCGGCCCGGTCGTTCTTTGACAAAGATCAAGGGAAACGGCTGCGCCCGGTTGCGTTAATCGTACTGCTGCAACGCGAAAGCCCAGCGCGCGATCGGGAGCTTGATCTTGAACAGCGCCCCGCCGGAGGGCGCGTTCTCGGCGGAAATCGTGCCGTGGTGCGCCTCGACGATGGTCCGGGCGATCGCCAGGCCCATGCCCATGCCCTGCGGCTTGGTGGTAAAAAACGGATTGAAAATGCTCTTGAGATCATCCATCGCGATGCCGGCACCGGTGTCACCGATCCGGATCTCCGCCCAGGCACCGGAAACGTTCGTCGTTACACTGATTTCGCGTTTGCCTGCCTGAATTTCGGACATCGCGTCCAGGGCATTGACAATGAGATTGAGCACAACCTGCTGGAGGTGAATCGGATCGCCCCGGACGTAAAGTTCGGCCGGTGCCGGAACATAGTTCAACACGACGCCTCGTCCCTTGGCCACATCCGCGACGAACCCGATGACATCCCCCACGGTATCGTTCAGTTCAATGTATCGAACTTCAAAGGGCGTCTTTTTCAGCATGCTGCGCAGCCGTCGGATCACTTCGCTCGCCCGCTGATCGTCGCGCCTGATGTCGGCCAGGATGGCTCTGAGTTCATCAAGGCTCGGCGAGGCGCTCTTCAGCATGAGCTCCGCTGTCTCGGCGTTGGTCAGGATAGCGCCGAGTGGCTGGTTCAGCTCGTGCGCGATGGAGGTCGTCATCTCTCCGGCGGCCGCATAGCGGCTGAGATGCGCGAGCTCCGCCAGGCGCTGCCGCAACTCGACGTCCGCCAGTCGGCGCCGGCGACGTTCGTGGAGTAGCCCGCTGATCAGCCCGGCCTGGACCAGGAACGCTGCTGCGATCATTGCCATTTGCCAACGGTATCTTTCCCAGAGCCCCTGCTCGCGAAATAGAACCTCGCTGCCCGTCGGCAAATCGCCCTCGCTGATGCCCCAACGCTGCATCTCGCGCCAGTCGTATCTCGGCGCGGCAAATCCGATCGGTTCGATCTTGATATCGCCCGGCCTCTCGCCCGCGAAGATTCGAAGCGCCGCGCTGACAGTTGCCTTGCTGGACTCGGCTATCGAGTGCATCGGGCCGCCGACGGTTTCACGACCGAAAAATGCTTCCTGATAGGAGAAGATCGGCGCGTTGGCGACGGCGTGCAGCCTGCGCAAGGCCAGATCGCCTTCGTGGGCGACGCCGGCACCGTCGACCGACATCAGTTGCCAGAACAGCACCGTATGTGGTGGTAGCGTGGAGGCTCGCTTCAATATCTCTTCAAACGACAGGTCTGAGTACCAGATGAACTCGATCCGGCTCTCGAAGGGCTTTGCCTCCCGTTTGACTTCGTCGAGCCAGAACCTCTCGATAGGCGATGCGCCGATGACCACGGCAATTGTCTGGGTTTCCGGCAACACCCGAAGAATGCTGCCGAAGAACGCTCCGAAGTCGTTGCGCACCGGAACGACGACGTCGTTTTTGGTCAAAGCCGCCCGGTTCACCTGCCGTTCCTCGACCGCCGCCATCACCAGCGGCGTATCCGGGAAAAGCTGCTCGCGATATTTCTGGGCGAAGCGCGCTGCCGGTGCTCCGAGAGTCATCACGATATCGGGTGGACTAGTGCGGTACAGGGAGCGCAGATAGTCGACAAACGGCTCTTCCGGTCCTGGATTGTTGAACCGGGCCGTCAGCAGTGCGTGCTCCTGGATGTCGAGTGGAAACGCGGATTGCTGTTCGAACTCGGCCTTGATGCTCCGGGCATATTCGCTCCAGGGACGAAAATCCCGGCCGAAGGAATGGAGCAGGAGGAGCCGTTTGGGTTCGTTGCGATCGGCGGCAAGGGCCGCCGGCAGCAGAGCGGCCCAGACCATCAGACATAGACTGAACCGTGCAACGACGATCAGCCAGCTCAACTTGACCGGGGCCGTAGCGATGCGCCCGCTCATGCTTTCTCCAGGAGAGTAGCCGCCTACTGGCCACACTCTAGCGCAAATTGTCCAGGCGCCAATCGTCCTCGCGCCATTCGCATCGGCAGCGCGTGGTGATCCGGCCGCAGGCGTCCACGCCCCCGCATCAGTGCCCGCTCAGGACGAGCGTCTTGATCGGCAACAGCAGTGCCTGGATACGTAGCAACAACGCGTGCACGAGGCCGACGCCATCGACCACATGCAGCGCGATCTTGCGGAAGGTGCCCGTGTCCTTTGCGCTGATCTCTTCGTGATTACTGGTATAGGCGTTCACGATGCAGCTGCTGCCCGCCGTCACGCCGTCGAGGCCGCCTTTGTAGAGCGGTTCAAGAAAGACCAGGATGGTACCGGGACGCGCGATGTTTTGCGGATCGATCAACTGCTCGCCGGAGCGGAACTGGCCGGCGGCGATATAGTCCTGCACCGTCGTGATCACCATCGGGATGATAACCCAGGGCTTTGACATGCAGGTCGCTTCCGCCACCATCCCTTCCTTCATCACCTGCGCCTCGATCTGGCCGAAGCCCGCCTGCAGAGCCTTGCGGCCGGCGCCTTCCGGGATCAGCACGCCGGCCGGACGCATCAACTGGTTGACGACATCGCCTGGGCGAACCAGGAACTGCTCGACGCGTCCGTCGACGCCGGCGCGAACCGTTGTCTTGTCAAGATCGACCTGGGCCTGAGCCAGCGCTGCCTCGGCGCTCGCCTTTTGTGCCGGAATGAGCGTCGTTACCTGCAAGCTCGCCGATTGCTTCGCAGCAGTGGCCGCGTCAACGCCGGCCTGGCGCTGATCGACCAGCACCTGCAGCTTCTCGATGTCGCGCTGCGGCACGATGCCGGGATTGCGGCGCTGCAGGTCGGACTTGGTGTCGAGTTCATCCTTGGCCTGCTGATGATTGGCTTTGGCCTCCTGAATCTGCGCTTCGGCCCTGACCACCTCGGACTGCGCCGCCGTCAACGACGCATCGACCTCGGCGACCTTGCGTGCGGCCGTCTCGACCGCAGCCTTCTGCCTGGAACTATCCAGCGTGAACAGCACATCGCCCTGCTTCACCGGTTCGCTGAATCCGACCTTCACCTCGGCCACCCGCCCTGACCCTTCGGGGAGGATGGGCACGGTACGGAAATAGAGCGCTGCCGAAGTGGTGGAGGGATGGAAATAGAAGATCATCGTGATCAGCGAGACCGTCAGCATCAGGCAGCCGGTAATGCCCCATCGGAGCTCGTACCAGATTGAGAAGAAGGTGATCTCCTTGCCGAAACGCTTGCCCTGGGCATAGCGGCGGTAGAGGTAGTCGGGCAAAATCGTGAGGAGCGAGCAGAACATGAGCTCAAACATGGCTGCGCTCCTTCTCCTTCGCAGGCCCCAATTGTCCGGGTGGCGATAGACCAGCCTCGCGATCCAATGAGGACTCCGCCAGCGCGTCCCCGGCTTCAACCGGCGTCGCATCGGCGATCCTTTCGACGGAACCCGCAATGCTGCGCAGCGGTGTGCCGAAATCGGGAAGATCGATCAGCGCAAGCAACAGGCCCGCGACCCAGAAGACGTGCATATGGGTAAAGAGCGAAATCAGGCCGAGTACGGCGACGAATTCGAATTGCAGCTTCTGCGACTTGTGCGCCATCCGCTCGGGCAGGCTGTGCAGTTTCCAATAGAGCGTGCCAACCCAGAGCACGGTGCCGATCAGGAAGATGCCCATCACGACCATCAGCGTATCCACCCCGCTTCCCGGCGCGAGATAGAACGGCAGATGATGCGGGGCCATCGGATGAAGCTGCTCGCTCAACGGTCTCTCCTCTTCGGCCCGCGTGTTCACGTCAATGCGGCGAATGCAGTGTCGGTACCGGGTCTTGTAATTGCTTGATCTGAATCAACGGACCTGGAGCGGCCCTACCTAGCCTCGCCTGAAAGCCGACGCACAACAGCCCAACAGGAGCCGCCCGCCATGCCCGGCATCGATGACCTGATCCCCAGTGCCACGCAGATCCGCAAGGAAGCGGCCCTCAAGGAGGCCGAGAAGGCGGACGAATATGCGCGGCTTGCCGCCGCCGCCGAAGCCGAGAAACGGGCCCTGATTGAACGCCTCAGCAAGCCCTCTGGCAAGACCGAAGAGGAGAAGGTCAAGCTCGCTTCGACGATTATCCAGCGTGCGGTGCGAAACGGCTTGACCGAGGTTCTGGTCTACCGCTTCCCCAACACGCTATGCACGGACAAGGGCCGCGCCATCAATCAGATGGAGAAAGGCTGGGAAAGCACATTGACCGGCATCCCGAAAGAAATCTTCCAACTCTGGACCGACCATCTGAAGCCACGTGGCTATCGCATCGCCTATCAGATCATCGATTTTCCCGGCGGCGTGCCGGGCGACATCGGCATCACGATTTCCTGGGGTGATTGAGCGCGGGACCGCCACGTGAGACCTGACGGCGAAAGGGCGAGCATGGCCAAGGACAAGCCTGCCGAGCGGATGAAGCGCAAGGACTACGAGAAGGAATTGGAGAAGCTCCAGGTCGAGCTGTGTCATCTCCAGGACTATGTCAGAGCGAACAAGCTGCGGGTCATCATTCTGTTCGAAGGCCGCGACGCCGCCGGCAAGGGCGGTACGATCAAGGCTATCACCGAAAAGGTCAGCCCGCGTGTGTTCCGCGTGGTTGCATTGCCGGCTCCATCCGACCGACAGAAGACGCAGCTCTTCTTCCAGCGCTACATGGAGCAGTTTCCCGCCGGCGGCGAGATCGTGATCTTCGACCGGAGCTGGTACAACCGCGCCGGCGTCGAGTATGTGATGGGGTTCTGTACGCCCGCCGAGCACGAGCGCTTTCTCTCGCTTTGTCCTCAAATGGAGAAGTACGTCGTCGACGGTGGCATCGTCCTGATCAAGATCTGGCTCGAGGTCGGAATGGACGAGCAGGAGCGCCGATTCAGGGCCCGCATAGATGATCCGGTGCGACAGTGGAAGCTGAGCCCGATGGACCTGGAATCGTATCGGCGCTGGTACGACTATTCGCGAGCCCGCGACCAGATGCTCAGGAAGACGAGCACGAAGCACGCACCGTGGTTCATCATCCGCTCCGACGACAAGCGCCGAGCGCGGCTGAACTGCATCGCGCATCTGCTGAAGGCAATTCCCCACAAGCGCATCAAGAAGGACAAGGTGAAGCTGCCGAGGCGGTCCGACAAGGGACGCTACAATGACCGGGCAGGCTTGCGCGGGCTGAACTTCGTCGCCGAGCGTTATTGACGAGGATCGGGCCGCGCCATGACGCGGCTCGATCGCGCGACGCCTGAGCCATCACTGCTAACGGACCACCGTCCCGACCGTCGGCAGCGCGTTCTCAGTATCGATACTGGTTAGGATATTGCGGACAGACCCAATTGCCGTAGGTGTCCTGATAACAGCCGTTGTTGTAGTTGTTGTTATAGTATCCATAGGCTCCGAGTGCGGCGGCGCCGGCGGCAGCACCGTAGGCTGCGCCGCGGTAGCCGTAGCGGGGATAACCAGCGACCGGACGGCCCGGATAGCCGGCGACCGGACGACCTGGCCGACCGGCAATGGGGTAACCTGGACGGCCCGGACGACCGGCGATCGGATGGCTCGGGCGTGGGCCTCCGACGCGATAGCCGTGTCCTCCACCGCCGTGGATCCGGCCGGCGTGAACCGCGCCGCCACGATGGCCGCCACCGTGGAAGCCCCCGGCCCGCATGCCTCCTCCACCGCCGCGAAAACCGCCACCACCGCCACCGCGACGGGCGTAGGCATCATCGGGAATGAGCGTAGCGGTGAGAAGAACGAAGGCCGCAACAGCTGCGAGAAGATAACGAAGCATGGCATGTCCTCCCTCGATATTGGGGGTGCCGTGATCCGCCCTTCGACGATGCCTCGCGAATCGCGGGCGGCACCCGACGGCATTCCGAGCGGCGATCTCCTGCGCTTGGCCTGGACGAGAGGAGCCGCCGCGCATCGAGCCGCGCTGAGGCGGCCCGATCGCTTCGCGTCTATTTCAAACGTATGGTCACACCACCCACTGCAGCCGACACTTCGGCGCCGACCTTCGGACCGCTGAGCTGCAGGATCACGCCGTTGGCGTTCTGCAGTTGAACGGCCCCCGCGCCCGCCGCAATGGCGCCGCCTGCTCCGCCCACCGCGTAGGAGCCTTCGATGGATGCCGGTCCCTTCAAATTGAGGGCGCGGCCAACCAGCTTGGTGGTCGAGGCGCCGATCGTGAACCCGACGCTCATGCCGGATACGGTAAAGGGATATTTCTTGCCCCGAAGGAGCAGAACACCTTCGCCACCGCCGACGCCGACGATGAAGCCGCCCTTGGTGAAGACGACTGCCACCTGCCCGGTCTCGGCACGCGACGGCGTGCTGAAGCCGGCAGCGGCGGCGGTCGCGGCAATCAAGACGGCGGCGATGGCAAATTTCCTCATGACGTTCTTTCCCCTTGGTTGTTGCGTTGGTTTATTGAGCCAGGATCATCGCGAAGTAACCGAATACCGTGAGCAGGATGCCCGAGACGGCGTAACCGACCGGGAAGCCAATCCACGGCACTGAGCTCTGGATCTCGACCGCAGCCTCGCGACACGGCCCCGAATGCGAACGAGCACCGGCGACGCCGCCCATCAGCACGGCCGGGTTGATCTTGAAAACGTGGAAGCCGATCGCCCAGACGATGAAAGGCGGGATCGTGCAGGCGATAAACCCGACGATGAAGATCTTCAGCGCCACCGCCCCCGTCAGCTGGGCCAGCAAGCCCGCGCCTGCATTGATGCCGACAATGGCGACGAAGACGACGAGGCCGAGGTCCTCGAGCACGTTCCGCGCTGCATTCGGCGTGTTGCCGAAGAAGCGCAACCGGGAGACCAACGACGAGACGATCACGCCTGACAGCAGGAGGCCGCCGGCATTGCCAAGGCCGATCTTGGCGCCGAAGGCCGGAAACTCGATCATGCCGATCAGGAAGCCGATGATCATGCCGACGGCGAGCGTCAGGAGGTCGGTCGAGGTGTTGGTCCGTGCAATGCGCCCCCACATCTCGCCGAGCTCGTTGACGGCGGACTTCAGGCCGACCACCGAGACGATATCCATCCGCTGGAGCTCGGTCTTCAGACCAGCTGGGATTGCAACGCCACCGCGCTCGACCTTAGTGACCTGCAACTGCCCCGCGATCGCCGTTTCGCGGAAGGATTCGAAGGTCCGTCCGACCATGTTCTTGTTGGTGATGAGAATGTCCGCCTGATCCATGGGAATGCCCAGCGCCTTGGCATCCGCAACCTCCGGCCCGATCAAGCCCATTTTGTCGGTCAGATGCGCGGTCGAGCCGCCGAGCGCGACGACGTCCCCCTTCTGCAACACGAGGTCGGAATCCGCTCCCAACAACTCGTCGCCACGCGCCACGTTGACGATGCGATATTCGGGATTAACCTTGCGGAATTTGGCTATGCTCGTGCCGAATTGCGCCGGGTTTTCGAGCCGGTAGGCGCGCAGTCCGAACTGCCGATAGCCGGTGAGGCCTCCGCCCTCGAGATCCTTGACGCCAAACTCCTGCTCATACTTCTTGGCCGCGGCCTTGGCGTCGACGCCCCACCAGCGCGGCAGATATTTGCAGATCAGGATGATGCCGACGGTGCCCCAGATGTAGGTGATGCCGTAGGACAGCGCGATCATGCCGGTCGCATCCGCGGGCTTCATGCCCTCAGGAAGCTTGACGACGCCCGAGGTGATCGCCTGTTCCGCCGAACCGATCGCGGCCGACATGGTCTGAGAGCCCGCCAGCATGCCGCCGGCCGCGCCGGTCGGCAGTGCGAATAGTTTTGCCCCGAGTACAACAAGCGTCAGTCCGATCACGCTCGACACCAGCGCCAGAATGCAGAACTTGAGACCGTCGCCCCTCAGGCTGTTGATGAAGGACGGTCCCACCCGCAGGCCGACGCCGTACATGAACAGATAGTAGAAGAGGCTCTTGGCAAAATTGTTCAACTCGAGCTTGACGCCGTAAGTCGAGGCCCAGACCGACAGTCCCGCCCCGACCACGATGGCCCCGGCGACCATGCCGAGGCCGTAGCCCTTGATGCTCGCCCGTCCGATATAGACCGCGAGGCCGACGACGAAGAACAGCAGCAGATACGGATTCTGCTGCAGGAAGGTGAAAAAGCCCTGCATGTTCGTCCCCTGTTATGAGGCGGCCTTCAGCTTCGGCTGCGCGCCGGGCTTGGGCCGGCCGATCTTCGCCAAGGCCTCGGCCCGCACGAGCTTCAGGCCTTCCTTGGCGTCGTAGCCATGGATTTCCTTCACATCGAGCTTGCGCATGAAGTCGATGGTTTCCTGCGTGATGACCTGGCCCGGCACCATGATCGGGAAGCCCGGAGGATAAGGAATCACGAAACTGGCGGAGACCAGGTCGGGACCTGCCTTCAGGCGCCGGTCGATTTCGGGATCGGCGAGCCGGATGTACTCGCATCCGGCCGCGTCATAGGCCGCGTAGAAGCCGCTGCGGATGTCACCTTCGTTGGTCTTGGCGCCGGCATCGCCGCGGAAACTCTGGTGGAAATGCGAGAAGTTCGGCAAGTCGGGCACGTCGGTCATCAGGCTCTTCACCCGCGCCTCGAAGGTCTTCTTCGCATTGGCTCCGCCTTGGGTCAGGCCACGGTCGACCTCGCCGGCGATCTCCGCCAGCACTCTGACAAGATGTGCCACGTCGCTGCGCGTGTTGTTGATGTTGGACTGGAGCAGCACCGAGTTGCGCGAGGTCTTGTTGACTTGGATGTTGTAGTCGTTCGCGAGGAGGCCCTTGAACTGCGTGCCGTCGAAGCCGGCTGTGCCGCACACCAGCGTCATGCGGGTTGGATCGAGGCAAAATTCGTCGTCGTCCAGGCTCTTCAGGATACTCGCCCAGTTCGTGCCGGCCGCCAGATAATCGGTGAACCCGCTTTGCCGGTATTGCGCCGGCACCATGGCGTCGGCGCCGAGGATACGGAAATATTTCGAGATCAGCGGATTGGTGTTGACTGCCTGTCGGATTGCGAGCGCGATCTCGATCGCATTGGCCACGAGACCGTAACCCTCGAGTTCCATCTGGCGCCGCGAGACGTCCAGGCTCGCGATGAGCTGCTGGTTCGGACTGGTCGAGGCATGGGTAAAGACGGCTTCCTTGAACTGTTGCTCGACCGTGTGGAATTCGACGTCCTTGACCGACAGCATCGAGCCCTGCCGGATCGCCGACATCGACTTGTGGGTGGAATTGGTCTGGTACACGCGGAGTCGAATCTGGCGCGGATCGGGGATCAACCGGGTCTTGAGCAGCACCTGGTCCGAAGGATTCTTGCCGAGCTCGGCCTGCTGCTTCTCGTAGGCCGCAACCGATTTGGGGTCGCGCATCCAGGCTTCGATCTCGTTGGCGGCGCCCATCGCGGTGCGCCGTCGCAGGAACGGGGAGAAACGCGCGAAGCCGAACCAGGCCTCGTCCCACAGGAAGATCAGGTCGGGCTTGATGGCGAGGCATTCCTCCATTACCCGGCGGGTATTGTAGATGTGACCGTCGAAGGTGCAGTTGGTCAGATCAAGCAGCTTGACGCGGTCGAGCCGACCGTCGGCCTTGGCGCCCAACAAAGCCTGCTTGATGGTCTTCAGAGGCACGGCGCCGTACATCGAATATTCCGTCATCGGGAAGGCTTCGACATAGAGCGGCTGCGCGCCCGCCAGCACCATCCCGTAGTGATGCGATTTGTGGCAATTGCGATCGACGATGGCGATATCGCCCGGCGCGAGCAGCGCCTGCACCGCCATCTTGTTCGACGTCGAGGTGCCGTTGGTCACGAAGAACACGCGATCGGCGCCAAGCGCACGTGCGGCCTTGTCCTGCGCCTTCTTGATGTTGCCGGTCGGCTCCAGCAGGCTGTCCAGGCCGCCAGTGGTCGCGCTGCTTTCGGCCAGGAACAGGTTCAGGCCGTAGAACTCGCCCATGTCGCGGATCCAGTCCGACTTGAAGACGGACTTGCCGCGCGCGATCGGCAACGCGTGGAACGTTCCGATCGGACGTTGTGCATATTTCTTGAGATTGTCGAAGAACGGCGTGTCGTAGCGATCCTGCACCCCTTCAAGGATCGAGAGATGCAGCTCGAGCAGCTCCTCGACCGAATAGAAGATCCGGCGGATGACATCGGCCTCGGGATTTCCGGCCATCTCCTCGACGTCGCGATTGGACATCAGGTAGAGGTCGAGCTCGGGGCGGACCCGCTTGATGATATGGGCGAGCCGCAGCGCCGAGGCATCGGACTCGTTGTTCAATCCGGCCGACGCTGTCATCGAGCGGAGCACGGGCGCGTCATGGCGCGAGCGTAGCGCAAAGCCTTCGTTGATGACGACCGCTGCAAGATTGGGGTTCAGCATAGCGGCGCAAAAAGCGTCTTCGAGGCTGCCGACGATAACCGGCTCATAGACGAACTGATCGACCGGACGCCGCAGCTTGCGCCATTCGCCGGCGAGCGCAGGCCAATGGCTGGACGAGAGTCCGGTGACGATCAACGTCTCGAAATAGGGACGGCGCGCCGCATGCTGAGCGAACATCTGCGGCACCAGATCGGGCGCCTCGCCGTTGCCTTCGTCATTCGTATTCCAGTCACCCGCATGCTGACGGAAGGATCTCGTCGTCAGCGCCTGCGCCAACCGCGTCGCGAGCGCGAGCGAGGTTGCCGCATCGCCGGCCGCGGCCGCCTCCCGCAAGGCTGCCATCAGCTGCGGGCCAGGATAGCCGTGAAATTCCTCCGTCACGGAGAGATCGGCCAGCGCAGCATCATACTTCGCACGATCTCCGCCGCGGGACCATGCTTTGGCCGCCTCAACCAGATCGCGCCAATTGTCTGCCCGTCCGCCGGGCCCGGAGAAGAACTGATCGATGCGCTGCTGCGCAGGCTTGGCGTCCTTGGGCATGTCTTTCCCCATCCTTGGAGGCTCTTGAGGCGAAGGTGATGACGGATCGTGGGTATCGCGGGAGCGGGCTCCATTGATCCAAGTCAACGGTCCGTATGAAATCAGCCGGCCTGCGAGGGGCCTGCACGCTTCGCGATGCAACACGGACGCGCAACTGAACGAAAGTCGCACCGGAGATCGGCAAATGTCCCGGACACTACCTGGCCTGGTTGTCGCCGAGCACGCTGTCGAGCGACCGCAACCATTGCCCGCTGTCGGTCCTCTCGGCGAGCCCCTCGGCGCGCAGCAAATCGCGCAATTGCGCATGCGCGCCGACGATGCAGAACGCGACATGGCGTGAGGCAAGTTCGTCGTAGAGATTCCGCAGCATATGCGCGCCGGCCAGATCGATGTAAGGCGACGCCGAGAGGTCGCAGGCAACGAGCCTGACGTCCGACGACCTCTGGAGCGCATTCAGCACGGCCTCCAGGATCGTCTCGGCATTGATATAGAGCAGCGAGGCTTCGGGGCGGAACGCGATGATCCCGACCAGCGGCTCCACGTTCTCATGCCTGGCCCTGTCGGAATACCGGCCGCTGCCCGGGAGCTTGCCGAGGAACGCCACATTCGGCTGTGACGCGCGCGCCAGCAGCAGGAAGATGGAGGCGATCGACGCCAGCAGGACACCCTGCAGGATTCCGAGCAGCAGGACGGATACCAATGCAATGGCCGCCGCGTAGAAATCGATGCGGCTGACGCGCCACATCCGCACCAACGTGCGGATGTCGACGAGCCGGTAGACGGCGGCAAAAACGATGGCGGCCAGCACCGCCTTGGGCAGGTTGGTCAATAGCCCTGTGAAGAACAACAGGCACAGCGCCAGCGTCACCGAGCAAATGACCAGCGCCAACGGCGTGCGAGCGCCCGCGCTGTCGTTGACGGCGGATTGCGACAATCCGCCTGCCACGGGATAGCCGTGACCGAAGGCCGCGGCGAGATTGGCCGCACCGAGGCCCAGGAACTCCTGCCTGACGTCAAGGCTGTCACCATGCTTGGCGGCGAAGCTCCGAGCCGCCGAAACACCCTCTATGTAGGCGAGCAGCACGCATCCGGCGGCAAGCGGAAAGAGATCGTCGAACTCCAGCAGGCCGAACGTGGGCAAGCCAGGCACCGGCAGCCCCTGGGGGATCTTTCCCGTCACAAGCACGCCGAGGGCCGGCAGGCCGAGCGCGGTTGCCACCACGACCGCCAGCGCCACAACCGCGATCCCGACCGGCCTACCGGGGAGGAGCCGCTCGCCGGTCAGCAGAAGCAGGAGTGCCACCAGACCGACGACGAGGATCAGCGGATTCACGTCGCCGAGCTGCCCGGCAAGCTTGATGCCGCGTTCGAAGAAGTTGTGGCCGCCACCGGCAACACCGAACAGGCTTGGCAACTGGCTCATGATGATGGTGAGCCCGGCGCCAGCCTTGAAGCCGACGAGAATGCTGTCGCTGACCAGACGCACGAGGACGCTGAGCTTGCACAGCCAGGCGATGAGGCACAACACTGCGACCGCGCAGGCAGCAAGACTTGCAATTTGCCCGTAGCGCACCGGATCGCCGGCGGCGAGCGGCCCGACCGTGCCCGCGATCATCAGCGAGATTGCCGACGTCGGGCCGACCGCGAGCTGGCGCGACGAGCCCAGCAAGGCGTAACCGATGCCGCCGAGCATGTAGCCGTAGATCCCCACCTGCGGCGGCAGCCCGGCCAAAGCGGCGTAGGCCAGCGATACTGGAATTGCGTAAGCGGCAAGCGTGACGCCGGCAACCGCATCCGATGGCAGCCACGACCTGCGATAGGTCGCAAGCCAGCTCGCCGGCGGAAAGAACCGCAACCAGCTCCCCAGCGGCCCGGACGGAGCGTTCATGCGCGGGCCTCGCTGCGCTTCACCTCGCAGCGCAGCAACACGATCAGCAAGGTGATCACGGGTATGCCGAGCGCCAGGTTCGGGAAGGACTTCGTCGCGAAGGCCCCGACGGCCGCTCCCACGCCGAACATGACGCACAACGCTGCAAACATGCCCGAGCGGCGAAGCGGCCCCGGCTGACCCCCGCCGACGACCGCTGCAAACGCCCCCTCGATCGCTTGACGCATGTTGCCGGTGATCATCACCGAACTGTAGACCACGCCTTCGACCTTGGTGAAAACTGCGGCCTGCATCGCCGCGACGAAGGAAATGCCCAGCGTGCCCGCAAGATCGGGCAGCCGGTTGTGCAGAATTCCGATTGCGATCAGAAGCACGATCTCGACCAGCGTGCTGATGACGCTGGCCCGATCGCCCGTCGCGTGGCGCAGCCATGCCGCAACCAGGACACCAATCGCAAATGACAGGATCGGCGGCACGAAATGAAGCGCCGCGGCCCAATTGCCCACCGAACCATAGACCCAGAGCAGGACCAGATTGGCGGTCTGGGCGTTCGCCATGACGCCATGGATCATCCAGGTGTAGGCGTCGAGATAGCCGCCGGCGAAGGCGAGCAGCAACGCGACCTCAAGCGTCTCATCGCGCCGCAACGATGCGCTCGCAGCTAGATCCAGAGTGCTCATGGTGCGGATTTCGGATGTCGCAGACGCTGCATCATGCAAAAGACGCCGCAGCGATGACCGCTTGGGATTGATCTAAATCAAGCAGTTGCCCGGTTCCCGGGAGCGAATTCGACGTCAATCATTGCGCCCGGGGATTTGCGATCATGGACACTGTCAGGTGGATCATTTCCACCGCTCCGGAGATCTTCCTGCTGCTCGCGGTTGCCATCGGCACCTTGCTTGGGCGCCTCAAGATCCACGGCTTCGCGATCGGCACCACAGCCTGCATCCTGATCGCGTCCGTCCTGATCGGACAACTCGGCACCTTTACGTTCCCCGCGCTGCTGAGGATCGTGCTGTTCAGTCTTTTCGTATTCACGATCGGTTACAAGTCCGGACCAGAGTTCTTCGCCTCGTTGAGTGTTCGCACCCTGGCCCAGGTTGCCATGGCGCTCGTGCTCGGCGGGACCGGTCTCGTGATCGTGCTGGCCTTTGCGTTCGCCTTCAAGCTCGATCCCGGCACGGCATCCGGGCTTGCGGCTGGCGCGCTGACGCAGTCCTCCGTGATCGGCACGGCATCGGGCGCGCTGGCTCAGCTTGGATTGCCGAAGACCGTGCTGGAGCAACAGGAAGCGAATATCGCAGCGGGATATGCCGTCACCTACGTGCTCGGCTACATTCTGACATTGCTCTTCGTCCCCTTCGCGGCGCCGAAACTGATGGGGGTCAATCTCAAGGACGAGGCGAAAAAGCTGGAGACCGAGCTTTCAGGCGGCGCGCCGCCGAAGACCGAGAACCTATCTTATCGCAAGTTCCAGGCTCGCGCCTACCGCGTCGCGGCTGCGGCCGGCCGAACCGTCAAGGCGATCGAGGAGGATATCGGCAGCCGCACGGTGATCGAGCGAATCGTGCGCCAGGGCGCCGATATCGAGCCGCGCCTGGACACCGTGCTCGAGGCCGGCGACGACATCGTCATCGCCGGTCGAACTGCTGCCATTGTCGCCGCCAAGCCGATCATCGGCACCGAGATCGATGCCGACGAGATCCTGAAGGCGATCCCCGGCAATGTGCTTGATGTGCTGGTCGACAACCGCAACCTCCACGGCCGATCCATCCGGGATGTGGCCGATCGCATCGGCGGCGATGCACGCGGTGTGTTTTTGCGCGCCCTGACGCGGCATGGGCGCGAAGCACCGCTGAGCGCGGATACGCGCATCTATGTCGGCGACGTCATGACGCTGGTCGGCAGCACCCACAACATCGAGCGCGCGGCGAAACAGGTCGGGCAGATCGTGCGCTCCGGCGACCGTACTGACATTGCCTTCCTTGCGGCGGGCATTGCCGCCGGGCTGCTGGCCGGGCTCGTCAGCTTCAAGGTTGGCGGCATCGCGCTGACGCTCGGCGGCGGCGGCGGCGCACTGATCGCGGGCCTCCTCTGTGGCTGGCTGCGCTCGCGCCGGCCGACGATGGGCGCAATGCCGCCGGCCGCGCAGCAGACGCTGAGCGATCTCGGCCTCGGTGGATTCATCGCGGCGATCGGCCTCGCCAACGGTCACGCCGCCTGGGTCGCGATCCAGGCGCACGGCCTGTTGCTGGTCGGCATGGGCCTCGCGGTCACACTGGTGCCGCTGATCGTCGCGACGCTGTTTGCCTATCACGTCCTGCGCATGAACCCGGTCATCACCTGTGGAGCCCTCGCCGGCGCCATGACGGTCGATGCGGCCGTGACCGGGGCTTGCGAGATCGCCGAGAGCCAGACGCCGGTGCTCGGCGTCGCCGTGCCTTACGCCGTCGGCAATGTGGTTCTGACCGTGCTCGGGCCGATCATCGTGGCCTGCACCTTCGTAGGTTGAGGGAGGAAGGAATGCGGCCCCGGGCATGGATCCAGCGGCTACTGGTGGTCGTGCAGCTGCTTGCGTCTTGCTTGATTGCACCGTCACTGGCCGACGATCAGACCTCCGCGCGCCGCATCCAGGAGGAAGTCTGGGCGTTGCCGCTGGCGTTGCCGATGTTCGCCTATGTGGTCCGGCCCCTTGGCGATGGCCCGTTCCCGCTCGCAATCATGAACCACGGCGTGTCGCTCGACCCGACACAGCGCAGCTTCTTTCCACTCGTCGAGTTCCGCGACGCGGCGAAATGGTTCGCAAGGCGCGGCTACTTCGTGGTCGCGCCTGTCGGCACCGGTTACGGCGCCTCCGCCATCGATATTCCCGAGCGTGGGCTCTATGGACCGTTCTTTTCCAAGGTCGGCAAGTGCTCCAATCCCAATTTCCGTGACGCCGGCCTCGCGGTGGCACAGGTCGACCTCTGGATCATCGATTTCCTGGCCGCCGAAAAACGCATCACGCCGAAGGATGTCGTCGTTGTCGGTCAGTCTGCGGGCGCCTGGGCATCCATCGCGCTTTCCAGTCTGAACCCGCCGCAGGTCGGAGCGATCATCGTCTTCGCCGGCGGCCGCGGTGGGCGTGTCGGCGGCAAGCCGAACAACAATTGCGCCCCGGACAAACTGGTCGAGGCGACGATGGATTTCGGTCGCACCTCGCGGGTGCCGATGCTGTGGATCTATATCGAAAATGACACGTTCTTCGGCCCCGCGCTGTCGAAGCGGATGCATGAGGCCTTCACCTCGGCCGGGGGCAAGGCGGAATACCATCTGGTACCGCCGTTTGGCGATGAAGGGCATTTCTTCATCGGCTCGCCGGATGCCGTTCCGATCTGGTCCCCGCTCGTGAGCAGATTTCTCGACGAACTCAAATAGACGACGCAATCGATTTCTGGAGGCGACACAATGGCACGCCCACATCGCCAATCCATCCGGGTAACGAGCAATCACGCGACCGCACTTTTCGCGCTTCTGCTGCTCGTCGCCACCGCCACCAGGCCGGCCCCCGCCGAGATTTCACCGCGGGGGCAGCGCATGGCGAGCGACATCAAATATGGCGACTGGCGAAAACTGTGCTTCAAGCCGGGCGGCGCCAAGGCCGTGTGCCGGACGTCGATCACCGGCACGTTCGACACGGGGCAGACGGCAGTTCGGCTGGACTTGATCGAACGTGAGGGCGACCACACGGCACGGCTGCAGATGTTCGTTCCGGTCGGCATGTTTGTCCAGGTGCCCGTCAAACTCAGGGTCGACCAAGGCAACACCTATGCCGTGCCGTACACATGGTGCCTGAACAACGCCTGCATTGCGGCCGATGTGGCAAAACCCGGCCTGATAAGGGAGATGGAAGCGGGCAAGACGCTCGCGCTGGAGGTTGTCGACCCCAATCTGCTGTCGGTTACCGCCTCAGTGCCGCTTGCTCAGTTCGCCCTTGCTCACAAGGGGCCGCCGGCCCAAACGTTCGACCAGCAAATCGACGAATAGCCCGCAACCAATTTGTCCAACCTAGCGACCACGGGCTCTTTCCACACTCTCAATGAGCGAGGCCGCGGCAAAGGGCTTGGTCAAATAGGCGATGCATCCCGATGCGATCGCTGCCGCGCGGCTTTCATGATTGTCGTTGCCGGTGACAAAGACAACCGGCACCTGGACCTTCTGCTCCGCAAGCCGGCGTCGCAGATCAATTCCAGATTCACCGTCCAGATCGATATCCAGGATGATGCACAATGCCTGCTGAAAGTTGCCATGATTTAGCAGCGCATCGGCGGATTCGAACAGCTTTGCCTCGAAACCATGCTCCTGCAGCAGCCGCTTCATGCTCCTGCGCATGGACGGGTCATCATCCACAACGAAGATGGACTTGCGGTGCGACAAGTGGCCCAACTCCATACACGGAAAGCTCGGCAGAACACGATGGACTTGCGTGAACGCGTCGGGCGCTTCGAGGTTTCTTCGTCTGCCGGTGCGTCAAACACTTCGGCTTGTTGAAATACCCCTCTCGGGAGGATTTCCATTGACCTTTGGTGCAAGTCACAGAGGGGAACCTGGAATTAATCATCGCCTAGCCGTGTGAGCCGCTCTCTGGATCCAGCATACCAAGCAGCTGCGCTGTAGAAACCAGTTCCGCGAGCGAGCTCACCTGCATCTTCTCCATCACCTGGTGTCGGTGTGCTTTGACCGTGCGTTCGGTCGTTCCCAATTCATACGCGATCTGCTTGTTGATCTTCCCGCGTACGATCAGGTCAAACACCTGCCGTTCGCGCGGCGTCAGCGACGCGACAAGAGCGCGACGCGAATCGAGCCGACTACGCTGCCCACGCGCGATCTGCTGTTGTGACAAGGCGCGCTCGATCGCCTCAATCAGCTGCGCCGACGAAACCGGCTTGGTCAAGAAATCCTCGGCACCGGCCTTGATGGTCCGCACCGTCGTCGCGGTATCGGCATGCCCGGTCAGAAACACGATCGGCACGGTCGATCCAAGCTCAAAAAGACGCGTCTGTAGATCCGGTCCGCTCAGGCCCGGCATCTGCACGTCGAGGAGGATGCAGCTCGGCAGCTCTCCGCGGGGCAGACGATCGAGCAGGTCCTGCGAGGAGGCATAGGTCGCGACGTCGTAGCCCGCAAGTTTAAGCCGACGCTCGATCGCCGTTCGGAACGAGGCATCGTCGTCGACTACGTGAACAAGGCCAGGCAATGGGCCCTCTCTGTCTCTTGCAACTGCTTTAACGGCTTACCTAGCACAGGGATGGGCCAGAGCGATCTAGCGATCCCGTTAATGCAGAAGTTTTCGCAAGTCAGAGTTTGTGACGCGAAGCTCGATCGGACGCAGGAGCCGCTCTTCTCGTTCCGCGCACCATCCTACCGACCTGTCCCTTGGTACAATGAACCATGTGACAATGGTGAAGAATACGGCGTTAGTCGTAAATCGACCCCGAGCGGGATTGCGACGTCGGCGGCACATTTCCCGTGGCGAAATATCAGTCTAGCAGACCAATTCAGCGATCAGTTGAGGAGTTGGCCTATGTTTGTCCGCATCACGACAGAGGTGTCTCCCCGCCCCAATTCGCTCAAAGACCTCGGCATGGCGAGCGAGTCAAATCCAATCGTCAGTTTAAACGAATTTACATATAAAAAGGGCACGGAGATCTACGGCGAGAAGGAACCCGCGGATTACGTCTATCAGGTCAGGTCTGGTGCAGTGCGAAGCTATAAACTCCTGTCGGACGGTCGCCGCCAGATTGGCGCTTTCCACCTCGCCGGAGACATTTTCGGACTTGAAAACGGCAAGGAGCATCGGTTCACCGCCGAGGCGATCGTGGATACCACCGTCCGGCTGATCAAGTGGCAAAGCCTGGAGCTGGTGGCGGAGAGCGACGCGATGGTCGCGCGCAACCTGCTCAGCATGACGACGACCAACTTGCAGCACGCCGAGGATCACATGCTCCTGCTCGGCCGGAAGACGTCGCTGGAGCGCGTCGCCGCTTTCCTGCTCGAAATGGACAAGCGGCTCTCCGGGGTCGATGTCATGGCACTTCCGATGTCCCGGCGCGATATCGCCGATTACCTCGGCTTGACGCTGGAGACCGTCTCGCGGGCGATATCGCACCTTCATGATCTCGGTGTCCTCGGCTTCATCGGCAATACCCAGCGCCAGATCGTGCTGCTGGACCGGCAGCAGCTCGCCAGTCTCGACCTGCAAAACTGAGCGCGACTGCCATTCGTCAACGTGAGATCACCTGGCGTCCGGCAGTTTGGTCACTCCGAGATCGTCGAGCGTCTTGCGCAAAACCTCGAACAGGACCGCGGTCGACCAGCCGAACATCAAGATGCCGTTCATCGCGGTCATCGGACCCGTCAGCCGCCATGCCTGTATGGGCGTGATGTCGCCGTAACCCAGCGTGGTGTAGTTGACGAAGGCGAAATAGATCAGGTCGCTGCCGGCAGGCGCGGCACCGACCATGGCATAGGCCAGCGCCCAGACCAGAACCTCCATCGTGTGCGCCACCATCAGCGCCGACGCTGTTGCGACCATGACGGCCATCAGATGCAACCGCGGCCACGCGGCATGTCCCAGCCCGGCGGTGCGGGCGATGCCGATGGCTCCCACTGTCACCAGGGCGTGGATCATGATGTTGATGACGCTGACGATCGCGCCGACAAGGAATTGACCCGCCATTGTGCTCGCATGGGCATGGCGCAAGGCTGTTCATCGCCTCACGCCGGGTTTCAGGCCATTCAGTTTTTGGGCGTGAACGCGCCCGTCGCCGCCTTCATCGCCGACTCGCCCATGCTCCTGGCCTGATCGGTCAAGGCCTGCATCTGCCCCTGAAAGAATTCAGATTGAAGCTGGAGCGCATCCTGAACGTCCTTGGCCTGAACGAGTTTGTCGCCAAAGTCGAACGTCGCGCTGGCGTTGCGCTGCATGAAACTGCAAAACTGCTTGGCCTGGTCCGCGATCGGTAGCGGCGAGGAACTGAGCCCCCTCTCCAGCAGCTCAAAATACTCCGCATTGGCCTTTCGCAACCGCGCAAGCGCTTCGGTGAGCATTCCGCGGATGTTCTCGGCGGATGGATTGATCTCTGCCATGACAATACTCCCTGTGATTATGCCGCGAGCCCCCCGAACCAGGCGCCGAAATAGCCGGCGTAGAGGGCCGGCACTTCCAGGTTCATCGAATGTCCGATGTTTGGGACGACCACGAGCCGGCAATCCGGCATCGCCTCGGCCATGGCGCGCAGGTCGGTAGGCGGGATCCAACCATCCCGTTCGCCCCACAGCACCAGATGCGGATGCCGGATCTCCGACATGCGGCGCTCCAATTCCCTGCTCTCCCGCTCCCGGGTGAGATTGACCGGCGTTCCGATCCAGATACCTTCGGAGACGCCAAAGGTCTGCTCGATGATCCGGTCGAACAGCGCCTGGATTTCGCCGAGCCCTTCACGGAACCGCGGGATCGCGTTCGCGGCCATGCTGTCCGGCTCGAACAGCGAGGACGCGGCGGTCGCCATCACGGTCCGCGTCAACTCCTTGCTCGCCATCATCGCCCGGAAGAGACCGATCTGGTCGGCATTGAAGGACATGCCAAGCGGCGTCACCGGATCGAGCGCGAACACCCGCCCGAACCGTTGCGGCTGCATCAAGAGCATACGGGCGGCGATGATGCCACCGGTCGAGTGGGTTGCCAGATGGCAAAATCCGATGTCCAGCGCATCGAGCGCCGTCAGCATGTCGTGCGCATGCTGCTGCATCGAATAGTTGGAATAGTCGGCGGCGGGCTTTGGCCGGTCGCTTTCGCCGCAGCCGCGCCAGTCGATCCCGATCACCCGCAGCCCGCTCGGAAACATTGGTGCGGCGAGCTCGATCCAGTCCTTGCTGGCGAGATTGCCGTGGATGAAGACGACGGTGACGTCGCCTCGTCCCCACTGCCGCCAGCCCAGCTCGATCTCACCTGCCCGCACCCTCGGCATGAACTCACCCTATTTGTTGAGGCCAGCTGTCGGCGCCGCACCTGGCGGCGTCGGGGCGACCGGGATCGCCGATGCCACGGCGCCCTTGATCATGCGATCGGTGCCGAGAGGCGATGAGGTGTCGACCGTTCCCTTGGTGACGAAGTCCACGACGTCAGCGGAGTATTCCACCGGATTGTCCGTATGGATGAAGTGTCCGGTCTCCGGATAGATCTTGAGCATGGGCCGGTTGCCGGCGTTGGTCATACGCGTCATGAACGGCGTGATGACGTCGCGTCCGAGATCCGTCAGCCCGTTGAATGCGGGCGTCGGGATAAACGGCTCCTTGTCGCCGAACGCAAGGAAGATCGGCTGCTTGATCTCGGTGAGCCGCTCGTAAAGGTTCTTTGGATCGTCCTGCTGCAACTCCGCTCCGATTGTGTAGATATCGTAGATAAAGACGTTGCACCACTGCTCCAGCTCCTTCGGATTGCCCTTGGTGAGCCCGACGCGCTGCTCGGTGTGGAAGCGGGCGTACTCGCTGTCGCTGAAGAAATAGCCGCTCTTGGCCGCCGACACCGCACCGGTCTCCGGGTCACGCTTCTTGAAGTAGAAGAAATCGCGGATGTTCTGCTCATCACGCGACTTCTCGGCGGCCAGGATTCCGGTCTGGTCCCAGGTCAGCTTCCACTTGTCGAAATCGTGGCCGAAGGCTTCATCGAACAGACGCACCTTCTTGTCCTTGGCGATCGTGATATCGCGCGGATACTCCTCGAGACCGGACGGCGCTTCAAGCGCGAGGGCCTGCACCGCATCCGGCCAGGTCAGGGCATAGCCCGTCACAAACTGGCCGCCGAGCGAGTGGCCGAGATAGACCGCCTTCTTGACGTCGAGCTGGTTCACCACGAGGTCATAGATGGCCTCGCGCATGTCCTGCATGGTCCGCGCCGGGGTCTTGTTGAGATTGCCGGGCCCGGACATACCGTAGTGCGGCAGATCAGGCACGATCACGCGCAAGCCGCTGCGCAAGGCATATTGCATGATATTGCCATAGTGACCGCCGAACGCGCCCTTGCCATGGATGATGACAAGCACCTTCGGATTCCTGTCCGTGCCGGCATATTCGTCCATATAGCCGATCTGCCAGGACATGCCGCTCTTGTCCTTCGTGGTCGCGTATTTGACCGGATAGGGATACGTCACGGCGTCCTTCCAGAAGGATTTGTTCGGATCGATTTTTTCTGCAACGCCAGGCACGCGATAGTTCTTGTCGACGAATTTTTGCGCACGATCGAGCGCCGCGACGTCGTCCATGAAGGCGACGAACTTCGGATCGTTCTTGCGCTGGTTGATGATCGGGAACACCCCGTAGTGCGCGACCGGACTCTCCTGGGCGATCAGGTCCGCGCCGGGCACGCGATCGACCGCCTTCTGGGCCAGCTTGAAGTTCAGCCAGAGATCGTTGGTGATGTGCATCACCAGCGTGCGCGCCTGGATGCGGCCGAGGTAGGGATTGATGTTGTGGGTCTCGCCGACCCGGTTGCGCCAGACGAGGTCGACGGCGTCATAGAGCTTGGCGCGATTGGTGACGTTCAAACCGGCCTTCTCGTTCGGGGAATCCCAGTAGAAGATCTCAGGCTGCACTGCGGCCCAGTTCTGGGTCGTGCGATAGGAAAAGTCGTAGCCCGTCATGCCCAGAATCGACCAGCCGAAGGCAACGCCCGGCACCGGATGCTTCTCCTTGGGCTGCTTGTAGTAGTCGCCCTTGGTCGCCTGCCAGACGGGATCGGACTCGATCGCGGCCGTCATCATCTGGAACGTCCAGTTGCCGACGGGGTCATCGCCGTCCGACTGCGTGGTGCCGCCGATCGGCATCAAGGCGCTCACATATTCCGGATGCATCACGCCCCAGACATAGGTCTGCGTTCCGCCCATGGAGACGCCGGCGACAAGTGCCACACGCGCAACCTTCAGCCCGTCGCGCAGCAGGCGGTAGTTGGCCTGGACCATGTCGTAGTAGCTGTACTGCGGAAACTTGATGCCGAGGCCGTCCGACGGCTTGCTGGCACCCCAAGTGCCCAGCGGATCGACCATGATGACGTAGTACTTGTCGGTATCGATTGGCCGGCTCGGACCGATGATCGGCACGCTGCCGGACAGCGGAGCACCGACGACCCACTGCTCGTACATGTCGGTGGAATCACCAGAATAGTAGGAATTGATCACGACGGCGTTGGTGATCTCGCCGGCGGCGTTGCGCCGCGCATTGCCGATCGCGATATAGGCGGTACGCAGCTTGCCGGCACCGAGCGATTCCAGGGTGACCCCGCCCTCCCCGCCATTCTCCCATTTGGAGGGATTGTCGAGGTCGTACTTGCCGCCGAGACGGAAGTTGGCGATCTCGTACGTCTTTTTCAACTCGTCATGCTTCACTTGCGAGGAGCGGCGAGTGAAGGGTTGTGCAACTGCGAGAGCCGTGCCGACCAGCAATACGATCAGGCTGACGAAGCAACGCTTCAAGATCTCGGTCCCGATCATGACGAACTCCTCCCTGGGCAATTCTAGAAAACGCTAGAAAGGAGGACACCGGGAGCATTGATCTAACTCAATGGAATCCGATCGCCGAGGTTGAGGATCGCAGGCATCAGAACGCCGGTAGTTTTGCGCGATGCCTTTCCTCAGCCACGGCTCATATCGGATGCGCTATGAGCTCGACGGGCCCGCTGGTGCGCCGGTCTATGTGCTGGTCAACGGGCTCACGCAATATGCCGAGCTTTGGAATGCCTATCGTGAGGCCTTGGTGGCGCGCCGCTTCCGCGTCGCGACATTCGATCTGCTCGGCCAGGGCGCCTCCGACAAGCCGGCCCTTTTCATCAGCCAGGACGACCAGGTAACCGCGCTCCACCTGTTGATCGCCGAGCTGGGCGACGGTCCCATTTTCCTCAGCGGCATCAGCTTTGGCGGGCTGATCGCACTGCGCTATGCCATCGAACATGGCGATCGCATCTCCGGCCTCGTGCCAATGAGCTGCTTCGCCGAGCTGACGCCGCAGCTCCTTCTGCTCGGCAATGCGCTCCGGACCGGGCTGATCCTCGGCGGCACCGGCTATCTTCAGGATCTCCTGCTGCCGATGAACCTGTCCGATCACTGGCTGAAGCCGCTGCTCGACAAGCTCGACAGCGTCAAGCGGCAGGGCTGGCTGGTCAACGACCTGTACGCGCTTCAGAACCTGATGGAATCGTTCCTCGATTTCCAGCCCCTCACCCCGCGCCTGTCCGCGATCTCCGTCCCGACGATGATCCTCAACGGCGAGTTCGACTTCCTGACTCCGCGTCATCTGCACGAAACCCTGCGCGTCGAAATCCCCAACAGCTCGCTCGTGATCGTTCCGAACGCCTATCATGCCTTCACGCTCGAGAAGGGCCCGCTCACCGCCGACCTGCTGGCGCGCTTTGCGGACGACGTGCTGGCCGGACGCTGGCAAGGCAACAAAGCCGTCTGGATCGCGCCGGAGGAAGCCGGCGGCGAGCTCACGCCATTTCCCGCCGGCTATGATCATTTGCGGGCCATCCCCGTTCGGGCAGCGCCGCCATGAGCAGATTTCTCGGACCGCTCGATTCCGAAGGCCGCGTGCCGCCGCACCAGCAGACACGCGTAGCTGCGTTCCTGATCTCGGCGCACGGCGCCTTGGCGCGGCAATTCGCAATGGCCTTGCCCCTGCGTATCGAGGCTGCCTGGCAGACCGAGTTGAACGCGCAATTCTATCGGGAGTCCGAGATCGTCTCGCTCTTGCAGCGCACGGCCTCCTGGGTGCCCGACATGGCCTTGGGCTACATGGCGGCCTCCTGGGAAACGGCCTGGTTTCCCAAGCCGATCGAGGGGATAACCAATCTACCCTTGGCCCTGCCGATCGATCTTGCGACGCTGGCCCACGCCGTTCACGCCGGAATCCGCCCGGCGGCCCTGCTGCCGCTAGGCGCGAATGCCAACGATCCCTTCGTGTTCGCATTGCGCCGTATTGAATTCGAGAGCGGCCGGCTCTTGCAGGCGCAAATTCTCTTCCTGAAAGGCGAGAGCCTCGTGCCGTTTCGCGACACCGTCAACGCGGCGCTTGAGCAGCGCCACGCGGAAGTCCGAAGACTATGGGCGGAAGCCCTTGAGAGCGCCGGCGTCACCACGTGACGTGGGATTGATGACAAGCCTTGACGCAGATCAAAGGAGTGCGCCGACCGCTCGCCAACATCGTCTCATCGTCGCCTTTCTTTGATCGCCTCTGCTGACTGGAGTTCCCATCATGAGGGCCGTTTCCGTCGAAGAAGCCGTTGCGATGATCCCGTCCGGTGCGAGCATCATGGTCGGCGGTTTCATGGGCGTCGGAACGCCGGAGCGCCTGCTCGACGAAGTCGTACGACAAAACAAGACCGGTCTCTCGGTCATCAGCAACGACGCGGCGACGCCCGGAAAAGGTGTCGGCAAGTTGTTCGATGCCGCCCTCGTCTCGCGCCTCACTGCGACCCATATCGGCCTCAATCCGAAGGCCCAGCAGCAAATGCTGGCCAACCTGATCGCCGTCGATCTCATACCGCAGGGCACCTTCGCCGAGCGCATTCGCGCCGGCGGGTGCGGTCTCGGCGGCGTGCTCACACCGACAGGTGTGGGCACCCTGGTCGCCGAAGGCAAGCGCCAGATCGAGATCGACGGCAGGCCATTCCTGCTCGAGACCGCGCTGCGGGCGGAGTTCGCCCTGGTCCACGCCTTTCTCGCCGACTATCTCGGCAACCTCTCCTATGCGCTCACCGCACGCAACTTCAATCCGGTCATGGCGATGGCGGCCGACACCGTGATCGTGACAGCGGAGCACATCGTGCCCGTCGGCGTCATCGCGCCAGACCACGTGCTGACACCGGCGCCGCTCGTCGACTATCTCATTACGAACCCGAACGGGTGATACATGGACGCACAGGAGATCATCGCCCGGCGTGTCGCGCAGGAACTTCATTCCGGCGACCTCGTGAATCTTGGGATCGGCATCCCGACGCTGGTCGCCAATTACGTTTCGTCTGACCTCAAGGTATTCTTTCAGTCGGAAAACGGTTTGATCGGCACCGGACCGATCCCCGAGCAGGGGTTGAGCCATCCGCTGCTGACGGACGCGGGTGGACGCCCGATCAGCGCGCTGCCTGGTGCCAGCACGTTCGACAGTGCGATGTCGTTCGGGTTGATCCGCGGCGGCCATGTCGACGTCACCGTCCTTGGCGGCCTGCAAGTCGATGCGCAGGGCCATCTCGCCAACTGGATGATCCCCGGCAAGATGGTGCCGGGCATGGGCGGGGCCATGGATCTCGTCAGCGGGGCCAGGCGGGTCATCGTCGCCATGCAGCACGCGGCGAAGGGAAAATCCAAGATCGTCGCCAAATGCTCTCTGCCCCTGACATCGGCGCGACCGGTGCATCTGGTCGTGACCGACATGGCGGTGATCGCATTTCCCGACGGCAGGGCCACCCTGCTGGAGACCGCGCCCGGCATCAGTGTCGGCGAGGTCATGGCGGTGACGGACGCCGAACTCGTCGTTCCCGACAACGTCCCGGAAATGAAGATCTGAGCAGGTGACCGACATGCGGACATTCAGCGACTTCGGCGAAATCAAATCCGCCGTGGGCACCGAGATCGGCGTCAGCGACTGGGTCGAGGTGACGCAGGATCGTATCAACCAGTTTGCCGAGGCGACCTGCGACCAGCAGTGGATCCATGTCGATCAGGAGCGCGCCAGGAAGGAATCGCCCGGCGGCACCACCATCGCCCACGGCCTGTTGTCGCTTGCACTTGCACCGCTCTTCATTCGATCGGTGATGGGTCTTAAGGGCTTGCGCAACACCCTGAACTACGGCGCGGACAGGATACGATACCTGGCGCCCGTGCCGGCGGGCTCGAAGCTGCGCGGCCGTGTCACCGTCGCCGAGGCGGAGGACGTGCCGCCCGACGGCTTGCGCGTGAACTACCATCTCGTGATCGAGATCGAAGGTGGCAAGAAGCCGGCCTGCGTCGCCGAGTTGATCGCGCTCCACTATCGCTGAGCGGCGCGGAAGACGCGCGCCGGTCTCGTTCAGTCGATGATGTGATAGCCACCGTCGATATAGAGAACGCCGCCGGTGATCAGCTTGGCTCCGTCGAGCGCCAGAAACGCCGTGGCATTGCCGACATCGTCGATGCTGACGAGGCTGCGCGCCGGCGCCTTCGATTGCGCCTTGTCCATCAGCTCGTCGAACTCCGGGATACCCGACGCCGCGCGCGTGGCGAGCGGCCCCGGCGAGATCGCATGCACGCGGATGCCCTTCGGACCCAGCTCAGCGGCAGCGTAGCGGACGGCTGCTTCAAGCGCTGCTTTTGCCACGCCCATGATGTTGTAGTTCTCCACGACCATCTGGCTGCCATAGTACGTCATGGTGAACATCGTCCCGCCGTTCTTCATCAGCGGCTCGGCGAGATGGGCCATGCGAAGGAACGACCAGCAGGAGACGTCCATCGTCTTCAGGAAGCCGTCGCGGCCGACGTCCACGACGCGTCCGTGCAGCGCCTCTTTCGGCGAGAAGGCGATCGAGTGCAGCAGAAAATCGAGCTGCCCCCATTCCTTCGCGATCCGCTCGAACACCGTTTCGGTTTGCCCCTCCACCATGACGTCGAGCGGCATGAAGATCGGCGCCTCCAGCGCCTGCGCCAGCGGCTCGACATGCTTCTTTGCACGGTCGTTCAGGTAGGTGACCGCGAGCTCGGCGCCGAGCGCGCGAAACGCCCTTGCGCATCCCCAGGCGATGGACTGGTCGTTGGCGATGCCGACGACCAGGCCCTTTTTCCCCTTCAGGGCAACCTTGGTATCGGGAAATACGGGAATCATGGCACCCTCTCTTGTCTGGGGTTGGTCGATGGCGTGTTGACCAGCAGCGCCAGCGTGTGCTGGGCGATCATCAGTTCCTCGTCGGTCGGCACGACGTAGACGGGGATCAGACTCTCGGAACGCGATATCAGCTGCGAATTGCGGGAATTCTCGGCCGGGTCGAGGCTGACACCGAGCCATCCGAGCTGCCCGACCACGCGCGCGCGAATGGTCGCGGAGTTCTCGCCGATGCCGGCCGTGAAGACGAAGGCGTCGAGGCCCTGCAAGGCGGCCGCGAGCATGCCGGCATTGAGGCCGATCCGGTACACGAAATAGTCGATCGCCAGCTTCGCCCGGGCATCTGCGCTGGCCTCGAGCTCACGCATGTCGTTGCTGACGCCCGAGAGCCCCTTCAGTCCGCAATCGCGATAGAGGAAGTTCTGCACGTTCGACGCCGACATGCCCTTTTCGGAAATGAGATAGAGCACCACACCGGGATCGAGCTGGCCCGGGCGCGTTCCCATCGGCAATCCGTCCAGCGCCGTGAAGCCCATGGTGCTTTCGACGCTCTGTCCAGCCTTCAGCGCGCACATCGAGGCTCCGCTGCCGAGATGGGCAACGATGACCCGGCGTTTCGCAACGTCCGGCGCGATGTGCGGCAGGGTCTTCGCAATGTATTCGTAGGACAACCCGTGAAAGCCATAGCGCCGCACGCCCTCGGCGTGAAGCTGATGCGGGATTGCGTAATGGTCGGCGACCGCACTGTGCGTGCGATGAAAGGCGGTATCGAAGCATGCCACCTGCGGCAGCGTCGGGAAGCCGGCAAGGATCGAGCGGATCGGCGCAAGATTATGCGGTTGATGCAGCGGTGCAAGGCTGACGAACCGTTCCAGCCGGGCGACGACGCCATGATCGATCCGCACCGGCCGATCATAGTCCGGACCGCCATGCACGACGCGGTGCCCAACCGCGATCGGGTCGATGCGAAGCTCGTCACGCAACCAGCTCCCCGCGATCGCCATCGCGGCCGGAACGTCCGCGACCGCCTCGATCGGGTAGGCGCGGTCGGCCAGCGTATCGCCATTCGCGCCGCTCGCCCGCAATCGCGGACGGCTGCCAATGCCGTCCATCTGGCCCTTGAGCTGCCGCCGCAGCCTCCCCTCTCCCTCGATCGAAAAGACCTGGAACTTGACGCTCGAGGAGCCCGCATTGACGACGAGAATCGTATCCATGATGGTCACGCGGCAACTGTCGGTGCGTGTTGACGCCGGGCATTGGCATAGAGCGACGCCACCGCGCAGGATGCCATGCGCGCCCGCGGCGAGTCCGCCCGTGACGTCAGCACGACGGGCACCCGGGCGCCGAGCACGATGCCGGCGCCGTCGGCCTTGGCAAAGTAGGCCAGGTTTTTCGCCAGCATGTTGCCCGATTCGAGATCGGGAACGACGAGGATCTGGGCCCGGCCGGCGACCTCGGACTTGATGCCCTTGATGCGCGCGGCCTCGGGATCGATGGCATTGTCGAACGCGAGCGGGCCGTCGAGCACGCCGCCGGTGATCTGCCCGCGATCAGCCATCTTGCAGAGCGCAGCCGCCTCGATCGTCGAGGGAATCTTGGACGTCACGGTTTCCACCGCCGAAAGGATTGCCACCCGCGGCGTCTTGCCGAATCCGGCCTCATTGTAGAGATCGATGGCGTTCTGGATGATGTCGCGCTTGGCATCGAGATCGGGAAAGATGTTGATCGCGGCATCCGTCACCAACAGGGTTTCGGCATAGGCCGGCACGTCCATCACGAACACATGGCTGATGCGCCGGTCGGTGCGCAGACCGCCAACCTTCGCGGTCACTGCGCGCATCAACTCATCGGTGTGAAGGCTGCCCTTCATGAGCATTTCGCCCTTGGCTGCGTGGATCAGCTCGACACCTTTGGCGGCGGCCTCCTCGCTATGCGCGGCGTTGACGATCTCGAAGCCGGAGATGTCGAGGCCGGAGCTGCGCGCGATATCGCTGATTCTGTTCGCGGGCCCGACCAGGATCGGCCGGATGATGCCGGCCTGCGCGCTGTCGACCGCGCCGCGCAGTGAGGTTTCGTCGCAGGGATGCACGACGATTGTCGGAACCGGCGGCGCGGCCTTGGCTGCCGCGATCAATCGGTCATACTTGCTGGGAGACTGCGTTTGCCTTGCTTCGGTTGCCATGATGTCGCTCCCAATCCTTGCAGACAGCCTTACGACGCCTTCGCCTTTGGATCGAAAGGGGCGACGTTCGATTCTCCTTCACTTGTATCGACGCCGAACAACGCGGCGACGCGCCGGAGGCGACTTGCGCGTTCGCCCGTAATCTCGCCGCTTGCGGAGAGCACCTCGCGTATCGCCGCGAAGGCCGCACGCCGCTGGTTGACATCCTCGGGCAACAGCTTCTGAATGGCCGCCAAAGCACCTTCCCGATCGATCAGCAGCATGAAGAACTGCTCGCGGACCAGCATCTTGAACTCCGGAAGCGTCATTCGCTGTCCACTGTAGTCGCGTCGGATCTGGCGCAGCGCCTCAATGCTGCGCTCGTCGACCATTCCCCGCGCCGACCCGATGTAAAGCAGGCTTCGAATGGCCGCCTCGCGCAGGCCGCCCTCGCCGATCCCGGATTTCAGCTGCGCAACCCGCTTGTCCAGCATAGCGCGATGCTCGGCTGACATTTCGCGCCGGCGCGACGGCTCGGATTTCGGATCGATCCCGAGCGCGGCCTGCACAGCCGGCGAACCATAGAGGTTGAGGAAAATCGTTTCGCTCAATGCCTCCTGTGCGTCACGCCAGCTGTCGAGTGCGTGAACGATCTGCTTGGACACCTGCTCCTGAAATGCGAGGAACGGATTGTCCTTGGCGACCGGCTTGCGGTTGTCCTCGATCTCCTCAGCGGCCGACTTTACCGCCGTCATCAACGGATTTTGGCTGCTGAGCGCCTCATACTGAAGCCGCAGCGGGTGCAGGTGGCGCATCGTCTCTGCCATCTGCGGCGTGACCAGCTTCTTGATCCAGGGCTGGACGAACTTCTGGTAGGCGGCGAGGTTGAGTTCCGAGACGCGTTTGGCGGCAGCGAAGCGCCGCTCGTCCTCGGGCGAATTGCCGCCCATGGCGCGGATGTCGTCGAGCGTCCGCGCCTCGCACCGCATCACCCACTGGCCGACCACGAGGTCGGAGCTCGTTGTCTCCTCGCCCTTGGCTTCGAACGTGGCTTCATAGAGACCGGGCGGCAGCACGTCGATCAGATCGATGTTGCTCGAGAACTCCGCGTGTTCCTTCTTGGCGACGCCGCCGGACACGAAGATACCGAGATGCCCAATGCTCTTGTGAACGGTGTAGACGATCGTCTGCCCATAGGCCCTGATCTCGTCGACGTCGGCGTAGCAATCGAGGATCCAGTCCAGCGCCTGTTGCGGCGGCGTGACGTTGTCGCCCTCGGAGCAGAACACCACGATCGGCGACCTGATGTTGCGCAGGTCCACCTTCTGGCCGTCGGACATCTCGATCTTGCCGGCAGCGAGATTGTTGCCGATGAAGAGCTCATCAACGATGAACTGGATCTCCTCGGCATTCAGGTTGACATGGCCGCCCCACCATCGCTCGAATTCGAGATAGCGGTTCGCCTCGGTATCGACCTTGGAATAGACGTTGTACTGCTTGGTCCACAGGGTGTTCGATGGATTCTGGTTCTCGAAGTTCTGCACCAGCCAGGCGCCGTCGAACTTTCCGGCGCCGAGATCGCTGGTCAGCGCGGTGAGCCAACTTCCACCCAAAAGGCCGCCGGAATAGCGCATCGGATACTTGCCGTGCACGCCGGCCCAATAGGCGAGCGGCGCACCCGCGATGATCAGCGGCCCGAACAGTTCCGGCCGCAATGACGCCAGGATCATGACGGCCCAGCCGGCCTGGCAATTGCCGATCACGCAAGGCTTTCCGTCGGCGTCCGGATGACGGCTGATGACCTTTTCGATGAAAATGGCTTCGGCACGCGCGATGCGTTCGATAGTCTGACCGGGCATCGGCTCCGGCAGGAAGCCGATGAAGTAACAGGGATGCCCGGCCTTCATCGCGACGCCGATCTCGCTATCGGCCTTGAAACCGCCGATGCCGGGGCCATGGCCCGCGCGCGGATCGATCACGACAAACGGCCGTCGCTTGAGATCAATCTCCACGTCCTTCGGCGGGATGATACGGACCAGCGCATAGTTGACCGGCTCGTCCAGCTGACGGCCATCCATAATCAGTTCGGCGGCATACTGCAGGACATGCGGCGCCGTCTGTGCGACGTGCTCCCGGTATTGATCGCCGCGCTGACGCATGATGTCCAGGAACAGCACACTCCGCTGGCTCGCGTCGACCATGTATTCCACGGCCGAAGCGACAAGTCCGGACAAGGGGCCGCCTGGCAGGTTTGGCTTTTCCATCGACATACTCCGCCTCGTCGTCGCGCGACTTCATCCAAGGCGCTCCGAGGCGTCCGACATTGATTTAGGTCAACGGTCGATGGTCGCTTGCGGCGCCGCGCCGGCGCGATCGGTCCTGATCCAGGCCACGGCGAGCTCCCAGGCCACCGACAGGATGATGGGTCCGATGAAAAGGCCGAGGATTCCGTGGCCGATCGTGCCGCCGATCACGCCGATCAGGATGACGAGCGTCGGGGTTGTCAGGCCGCGTCCCATCACCAGCGGTTTCAGTATATTGTCGAGAATGCTGACGATTCCGAGGAACAACGTCAGCATTAATGCGGTAGTGACGTCCTTGTCGGTCCAGATCCAGATCATCACGGGGAGCATGATGATGGCTCCGCCGATCTGCACGATGGAGAGCAACAGCACCAGGAGCGCGAGCAAGCCGGCGATCGGAATGCCCGCCAACTTGAAGCCAATACCGGCCAGCAGCGCCTGAATGACAGCGATGCCGATCACACCTTGGGCTACCGCGCGGATGGTCGCGCCCGCGAGATCCAGGAAGTGCTCGCTCTGCTCGGGCACGATCCGCGACAGGAAGCTCCTGCCCGCCGTCACGAGCTGCGGTCCATAGGGAAACAGGCAGCCGGCGACGACGACCGACAGCAGGAATTTGATGGTGCCCACGCCGGCATCGCCCGCGATGCCGAGGAGCGTACCGGCGAACGGCTTCAGATAAGGCGCAATCCGTTGCAGGACCGAGCGGAGATTGGTCGAGGCCTGATCCCAGAACTCGTAAAGCGGTGCGCCGATCAGCGGCCAGGTCTTGATCACGGCGGGCGGCGAAGGAATCGCCAGATCGCCTGCGGCCAGCTCGTCGGCAAAGTCCTTGATCCCGTCCACCGCACCCAAGCCGAGCCAAGCCGCCGGCCCAATGACAATGGCGAGGTTAACGGCCGTGAGAAGCACCGCGGCAAGCTTCGTCCGGCCGCCGAGAATTTTGGCGAGGAGGACGAAAGCCGGATTGAGCGCGACAGCAAGCACGAGCGCCCAGACCAGAATCGTCACAAACGGGCGGATCAGATAGAAGGTCCAGACAATCAACAGAGCCAGCAATCCGAGTCGGATCACGAGCTGGATCACGTCCTCTCCGGTGAGAAGCTGGCGAAGTGTCTTCAAGGCCGCGTCCAGATCTGGTCTAAAGGGAGCTAGCCGGCGCGTTGACGTTGCGATCTTGATCTGGATCAAGCACCCGAGCGGATACGGCGACCTTATCGGCTGACGCCGGGCATGATCAGAGCCCAACCTGCCTGCACGGGAGGCCGCGATGTCCGAGGTCGCCAGCTGCAGTGCGTCGGCCTGACAGTTCGGCCTGCATTATTGAAGCTTGACCCCAAGTCGGAAAAACCCCTGCCGGGCCTTCCCGGCAGGGGGCTGTCTTGCGCACCACGGTGGCCTCGGACGCGCAGCCATGCACCGTCCGAGCGCCACCGACCGATACGTCCCGCGAAAGATGCAGAACGGCTACTGCGACCGATCCGACGTCCACCCCTTGTACTCGGCGACATTGTCCCGGGTCACAAGCTTCGACGGCAGGAGCTCGACGGTCGAGGCCGGCTTCTGGCCACTGAGAATGCCGACACCGACTTGCACGGCGCGCCGCGCCATGAAGAACGGGTCCTGTGACGCGGAAGCCTGGATCTGCGGCGATGCGGGATCCTTCAGCGCGGCCTCGATGTCGGGCGCACCGTCCACCGCGGTGATGACGATGCCGGTGCGATTTTGCTGACGCGCCGCGAGGTCGGTGCCGATCGCCTGCGGATCGTTGATGGCGAAGATCGCGTCGATCTTCGGGAAGCGGGTCAGATAGCCTTGCGCGACGGTGAGGCCGCCTTCGCGCGAGCCCTTGCCGTCCTGGTCGCTGGACAACACCTTGATGCCGGGATTCTTCGAGAGGACGTTCTTGCAGCCGACGACGCGGTCGATCACGGCGGAGACCTGCGGCCCGTTCTCGATGACGACGTCCCCCTTGCCGCCCAGCTTGTCCACGATGTACTGGCAGGAAATCTCACCCGCCTGGACGTTGTTCGTGGTCACGGTGGCATCGGCGCCTTCGGCCGCGGTGTCGACCGCGACGACGACGATGCCCGCCGCCTGCGCCTTCTTGATCGCTGGCCCGATCGCCTTGGGGTCGCCGGGGTTCAACAGGATCAGGTCGACGCCGGCGGCGATGAAATTGTCGATCTGGGTGACCTGCTTGCCGAGGTCGTATTCGAACCCAACCGTGGTGACCTTCACATTGGGATTGGCCTTCTTGGCCTCGAACTCGGCGCCCTTCGACAGTGCGACGAAGAACGGGTTGCCCAGCGAGCCGAGCGAGACACCGATCGACTTGAGCTCCTTGGCGAAGGACGGCGCGGTGCTTAGGGCAAGCGCCGTCGCGGCGCCGGCGAGCGTGATCGTCTTCAACATTGGCTTCCTCCCTGGTCTGTCTTCATCTCCGGCACGGCTGACCAGTTACCGCACCGGAATCTCACATCCAACCGCCCGCGCTCGGGTGCGCGCGGAGCCTTTCAAGTTCTTGCGGAGCCTTGCAGCCGGTAGCGGTCCAGCGCTACGGCGCCGATGATCACCAGGCCCTTGATCACATATTGCCAAATGTCAGAGACGCCGGTGAGGATAAGGCCGTTCGACAGGACCGCGATGATCAGCGCGCCGACCAGCGTGCCCCAGATCGAGCCGATACCGCCGACGAAGGAGGTGCCGCCGAGGATCACCGCGGTGATGGCGTCGAGTTCATAGGACTGGCCGAGTTGAAGACCGTTGGCCGCATAAAGCCGCGCCGCCTGCATGGCGCCGCCGAGCCCGGCCAGCAGCCCGGACACGCCGTAGACGAAGATCAGCACGGCCCAGACCTTGATGCCGGCAAGCCGCGCCGCGCTCTCGTTGCCGCCCACCGCGTAGATGTGCACACCGAGCACGGTCCGGCGCAGCACCAGCCACGAGGCGAGGATGACGAGCAACGCGATCACCGAGAGCCACGGGATCGAAGCGACGCCGGGAACGAGCGTCAGCGAGCCGTTGCCGATGAAGGCGTAGGGAATGGAAGGATTGAACACCGTGGTGTCGGCGCCGAGCAGCCGCGCCAGACCACGCACGGCGGTGAGCGAGCCCAGCGTGACGATGAATGGCGGCAGGCGCAAGAGCGCGATCAGCGCGCCATTGACGACACCGAAGCCGAGACCGGTGAGAACGGCGGCCGACAGCCACAGCGCTCCGAGCTCCGGCAGTTTCGACATCGTCAGGCCGGCCATCGCGGACGCCGCCAGGATCGAGCCGACCGAGAGATCGATGCCGCCGGTCAGGATGACGAAGGTCATGCCCGCGGCAAGCACGGTGTTGACAGCAGCCTGCTGCAAGACGATGCCGAGATTCTGCCCGGTGAAGAAACGGCCATCCGACAGGTAGTGAAAGCCGGCGCACAGCAGCAGCAGCACCGGCAGCATGCCGGCGGCGCGGATCAGCAGCCTGATGCGCTGACGCCTGGTCTCCTGGGCGGCGGCGAGGCCGTTTGCCGTGGCGGCCTTCGCCTGCGTCGATCCGTTATCAGGCATCGAGATGCTCCATCCCCGTGGCAAGTGCCATGATATCCTCCTGATTGAGCGGCGCCGTCTCGGTTCGGTTGACCTCGCCCGCGATGTGTCCCGATCGCATCACGATGACGCGGTCGCAGATGCCGATGATCTCAGGCAGATCGGACGAGATGACCAGGATCGCGGTGCCGGCCTTGGCGAGATTGTCGATGATCGAATAGATCTCCGACTTGGCGCCGACATCGACGCCCCGCGTCGGCTCGTCGAGGATCAGGATCTTTGGCGCGATGGCGAGAAGCCGCGACAAGAGCACCTTCTGCTGGTTGCCGCCGGACAGGCCCCCGGCCGGCACGCCGGCATTGGCGGCGCGGATGCTGAGCCCCGCAAAGGCCCTGTCGGCACGCTCGCGCGCCTTGTCACCATCCAGGAACCAGCCAAGCTTCGCATCGCGCCCGAGCACCGCGAGATTGATGTTGTCCAGGCATGACATGTCGAGAAACAGGCCGAGCGCCTTCCTGTCCTCGGTCAGATAGGCGATGCCGGCCTCGAGGGCCTCGCCGGGCGTGCGGATATCGATCGGCTGGCCTTCGAGTTCGAGACGGCCCGACGTTTTTGCCGCCGCGCCGATGATGAGATGCGCAAGCTCGGTGCGGCCGGCACCGATCAGGCCGGCAAGCCCGACCACCTCGCCCGCATGCACGGTGAGCGAGCAGCCCTTGACGCGCAAGCCGTCGGACATGTCGATCGCACTGAGCACGGGGTGTCCCCGCCCCGCCTCCGGGTCATGGTCCTTCTTGTAGAAAGAGGAGACGTCGCGCCCCACCATCAGCCGCACGATGGTATCGGCCCTGATCTCCGGCTTGTCGAGCGAGCCGACCAGCCGGCCATCGCGCAGGACGGTGACGCGGTCGCCGAGCGCATAGACTTCGTCCATGCGGTGCGAGATGTAGATGATGGCAAGCCCCTCGGCGCGAAGCTGACGGATCAGCATGAACAGCCGCTCGCTCTCGCCGGCCGACAGCGCGGTGGTCGGTTCGTCCATGATCAGGATTTTCGACCTCGCGTGCAGCGCACGCGCGATCTCGACGAGCTGGCGCTGGCCCATCGACAGATGCGCCACCAATGTCGATGGCTGGAAGTCCGCGCCCAGCCGTTCCAGGATGGGGCCAACGCCCTGGCGCATGGCGCCACGCGCCAGCAAGCCCGAGCGCGATATCTCGCGGCCGAGATAAATATTCTCCGCGACACTGAGATTGGGAGCCAAAGACAGCTCCTGATAGATGATGGAGATGCCCGCGGCGCGGCCGCCGAGCGGGCCTTCGATCCGCACCGGCTTGCCCTCGATGCGGATCTCTCCGCCCGGATCGGGCCGGTAGGCGCCGGACAATATCTTCATCAGCGTCGATTTGCCGGCGCCATTCTCACCCATCAGGGCATGGATTTCGCCGGGATAGACGGTGAGATCGACGGCACGCAGCGCCTTGATGCCGAAGAAGCTTTTCGAGACCCCGCGCATCTCGAGGATCGGATCGTTCATCGTGCCTCCCGACGCACAATGCGTTTCCCACCCGCGTCTCTTTTTGTCAGCGCGGTTCGCGCATTAAACAAAACGCCGCGGCACAGGGCAATACCGAACAGACGGGAAAGCGAAATCGAAACGGCGCTATTGGCGTGGCCGATACAGTTCGCGCCAGGCGGGAAGCCGATCGGCATAGGCATCGACCAGCACGCGGTCGGGTTCGAATGTCTCGATGCGTCGCGGCGGCGTGCAGACGGTGTCGATTGCCTCGCCCGTGACAGCAAGACGCCCTAATCTCGCCGCACCGAACGCCGCTCCCGTTTCACCTTCGGCAAAGCGATGGATCGGAACATTCAGAACGCTTGCCAGCACCGCCAGCCAGAACCGGGACCGTGAACCGCCTCCGATGGCATCGGCTTCCGCGATCCTGATGCCGGCATCCGCGAGCACGTCCCGGCAATCCGCGAGCGCAAAGGCGACCCCCTCGAGCACGGCCTGCACGATCGCCTCGCGATCGGTGCCGTGGCTCAAGCCGTCGAGCATGCCGCGCACGACGGGGTCGTCATGCGGGGTCCGCTCGCCCGCCAGATAGGGCAAGAAGCTCACCGGCGAGGGCAGCTGCGGGCGCGACCCAAGCGGTGCCAGCAATTCCGCCTCGGCAATGCCGAACAAGCGTGAGATCCAGGCAAGACAGGAGGCCGCGGAAAGGATCGCGCCGGCCTGAATCCACATGGCTGGGATGGCATGGCAGAATGTATGCACCCCGCGATCCGGGTTGGCGGCCATCCTGTTCGTCGGCACTAGCAAGGCGCCCGAGGTTCCCAGCGAAATGAATGCGGTTCCCGCCCTGATCGCGCCAATGCCGACGGCACCCGCCGGATTGTCACCGGCACCGCCCGCGAAAATCGGCCGCCTGATCATGCCCCAGCGTTGCGCGAGCTCGCTGCGCAACGTTGCCGCGGGCGCGCAGCCCTCGACCAGACGTGGCATGTGATCGCGCGACAGGCCGGTCGCGGCCAGCGCTGCATCCGACCAATCCCTGCGCGCGGCGTCGAGCCACAGCGAGCCCGATGCGTCCGAGACATCCTCGACGGCCTCGCCCGTCAGGACCAGGCGCAAATAAGCCTTCGGAAGCAGGACGAGCTTCGTCGCTGCAAAAACCTCAGGCTCGTGCATCGCAATCCAGAGCAGCTTCGGCGCCGTGAATCCCGGCATCGCCTTGTTGCCCGTCGTCGCACGCAAGGCGGGCCAGCGTTGCTCCAGGATACGGCACTCAGCGACAGACCGTCCGTCGTTCCAGAGGATGCAGGGCCGCAACGGCCTTGCGCTCGCATCAAGCAGCGTGGCGCCATGCATCTGGCCGGACAGTCCGATGCCTTCGACCACGGCCAACGCGCTGGCATGCGTCGCTTTCAAGGCATCCAGCGTGGCAAAGGTCGCATCGACCCACTGCGCGGGATCCTGCTCGGAATAGCCTGATAGCGGCGAGGCGGTGGTCAACGGCCGGCTTTCGCTCGCAATCACCCGCTGCGCGGAGTCGACGAGAACGGTCTTGACCGCCGAGGTGCCGAGATCGATGCCGAGATACATGGACACATACAATTGCCGACGTCGGATGGCCGACGGCGTGGCGAGGTCGGATGGCCCAATCAATCCAAGAAGCCTGATCGCGTCAAGGCAAGCCCTGCCATTCGTTGGTCTACGGGCACCCTGCTTACCTGCGAGGTAATCGAATTCGGCATCGCCGCGGCGCATCTTCCCGAGCACAGGAGATGACCATGATCGCGCTGCTGCTCTACAGAACCGTCGCAGACCACCTTCTTCCCTGGGCCATGGCGCTCGCAACCCGCATGCTGGCGCGCAGCCTCAACATGCCCGAGCCGCTGGTGCATTCGACCGGCGACTACGTGGTCGCGCAGGTACTCGCCTTCGAGCACGGCGTCGGCAGGAGCCTCTGCCCGTTCCGCATCGCCCGCCTGCTCCGCGCCTGGTGGCGCGGAATGCGCTGACTTCCACCCCAGGATTTCACCCCCAAGCCCAACCCCAGCAAGGAGACCTCCGATGATTGACGCATCCACCTTCCTGCGCCGCGCCCTGCTCGCCGACGCGATCTTCAGCGGCGTGGCCGCCCTCGGCTTCACTTTCGGCGCAGGCGCCTTCGCAACGCTGTTCAACCTACCCGAGGCGCTGCTGCGCGAGACCGGCCTGTTCCTGATCGCCTACACCGCGCTGGTCGGCTGGCTTGCCGCGCGCGCCGCGGTGCCGAAGCCGCTCGTGCTGCTGGTCGTGATCGGCAACGCGGCCTGGACCGTCGGCAGCATCGCGCTGCTGCTCTCGGGCGCGGTCTCGCCGAACATCGCCGGCGAGCTCATGGTCGTGGCCCAGGCGATCGCCACCGGCGTGTTCGCCGAGCTGCAATATGTGGGATTGCGGAAGAGCGGGCGTGTTGTGGCGGCGTGAGGCGCAACTCACCGTCATTCCGGGCTGGTGCGTCAGCACCAGACCCGGAATCTCGAGATTCTCAGGTGCGCAAGGCGCACCGTAGTTCGATGCTGCGCATCGCCCCGGAATGACACTTGACGATTGCGCCCGCCTTCGCGGGGACAGTTGAGCTAGAGGCGTACGAGTAGGCTACGCCCGCGCGCTACCGTTCGCCTTGCCGACGGCGTGACCGTTGAGCTTCTTCTTGGCGCTCTTGGGGCCTGCCTTCTTGGCCGCCTTGGCTTCCATGCGCGCCTTCACCTTGGCGCGTTCGGCCCGTTCCTCGGCGCGCAGCTTCTTGCGCTTGGTCTCGCAGGAGGCGCATTTGCAGCCGATCGGCTTCAAATAGGCTTTGAAATAGTCGGTGCCGTAGTCGTAGTTGATCTCGTCGCCCGGCTCGATGTTCCGGATAGCGCGGATAAAGACCTTGCGCTCGCGCGGGCGAACGTCGGACTCGGCGTTAGGCCGGCAGGAATGGTTGATGTAGCGCGCGAGGTTCTTGCGCACCGAGCCGTCGATGGTCCAGCGGCCGTTGAGCTCGAACAGATATTTGTTCTCGATCTCGTCGTGCGCAGGAATCCGGGAGTCCAGGATCGGTCCGAAATAACGGATAATCCGGGTTCCCTTCTTGATCGGTTTGGTGGCGAAGAGGCCGAGCCCGGTCTTGGAGCGGCCGACGCGATAAGGTTTGTTCGACGATGTGGCTGGCATGATCTGGAGAACGAGGACGCGAACGAGGCCGGACGGGCCCAAGCGAAGCCGCTCTTCTAGAACGATTCCGCGCCCCTGTCAGGTCTTCGCTGCGCCTGTTTGAACCTTGCCCACAATCAAGACGTCTGATGGTACGGAGTTCCCGATGCATCAAGGCCTCATGATGACCCGCATCACCACAACGTGCCTCGCCATGTTGCTGATGTGCGCCGTCCTCGATGGCGCGAACGCCCAATCCGTGGGCAGCATCTACACTTCGACGGCGCCCAAGGACTGCCGCCAGGTCGGAAAGCCCAGCGCGCTCGACGGCAGCACGACGCGCATCTGTCCCGGCAAAGAGGGCCTGATGGTGCTGATCGCCGAGGACGATCTTCGCGAGGTCGTCTCGGTCGGGCGCAATCGCAAGGAAGCGGCCGAGGAACCGGCGGCCAAGATCTGGTTCGCGCCGTTCAATTCATCCGAGACCACCGTCGAGTGGCGCGCCGCCGGCCCAAAACCGTTTGCGATCATCCAGCGCTGGCACATCGCCGACGGCAGCGATCCCGACAAGGAGGGACGGCCGAACACCAAGGCCATGCTGGTCGTGACGCGGCTGCCGCCGGGCCCGGTCTGCCATGTCGCCTATGTCGACGCGATCGCCAACCCCACCGCCAATGAACTTGCGCGCAAAGGCGCGGATGACTTTGCCCGCAGCTTCACTTGCGGCAAGGACGAGGTGAAGATCATCGGCACGCGCGGCCGCGCCGTCGAACTCGCGACGATGCGCTAGGTGCTGCACCCGATCGAAGGCACTATGCCGGCAGCTTCGCCGTAATCGGCGCCGTCAGCATCGCCTCGAGCAGCCGCTCGGTCGTCGTGCCCTCGGGCAGCCGCTCGAGGATGTCCGAGAGCCGCCCGTCGAGCAGCAGCGTGGTGAAGCCGTGCACCATCGACCAGGCCCGCGCGATCGCGGCGCCCTGGTCGAGCGTCAGCGCATCGCCGCTGATCTGCTCCTGCCGCATCGCGCCGATGGCATTGGCAAGCCCGGCGAAGGAAGCCTCGGCCGCCTCGTGCAGCGAGGGCCGGGAATAGTCGAGCCGCTCGGTGCGGAACATGATGCCGTACATGCCGGGATGGGCCTGCGCATAGGCCACATAGGCTTTCGGCCGCGCCAATGCCCGCGCGAGCGGCGTGGTGGCGGTGTCGCAGGCCGACGCCATCGCCGCGTTGAACTGGCGGAAGCCGACCGCCGCAAGCTCGCTGAGAAGGCCGGTGAGATCGCCGAAATGATGGGTCGGTGCGGCATGCGAAACGCCCGCCTCGCGCGCCACCGCGCGCAATGTCAGGCCGGCAAGCCCGTCGCGCTCCAGCACCCGTTCGGCGGCCTGGAGCAGCGCTTCGCGCAGCGCGCCGTGATGATACGGCGTCTCCGTCTTCGCACTGGCCGAACGGCGTGCAGGACGCCCGCTCGTTGCCGACGATGTCTTCCTCGGGGCGCGCACGATGCGCGCCGCTTCGGACCTGGTTTCGCTCTTCGGATCGCTCTTGCCCATGAGCCAACCTATATGACGCAATATTGACAGTGTAAAGATTTCGCTTGACCGGCGCGACGATCGGCTCTATCTGATCTTTACGATGTAAAGATAAAGGGAGGGATACGCCGTGCAGCAGGACGCCTTCACCGAGCGCCGCAACAATCTCAGGCCGATTCCGTTCGAGGCCGACGCGCCCTTCCTCAAGATCGTCGGCGAATTGCCGCGCGAGCTGAACGGCACGCTCTATCGCAACGGCCCCAACCCGCAGTTCGATGCGCCAGGCGCGCACTGGTTCGTCGGCGACGGCATGCTGCACGCCTTTCACCTCGAGAATGGCCGCGCCAGCTACCGCAACCGCTGGGTCCGCACGCCGAAATGGCTCGCCGAGCACGACGCCGGCCGCGCCCTGTTCGGCGGCTTCGGCCGCAAGCTGCCGGATGCGCCGCAGAACCTCACCGACGGCGGCGTCGCCAATACCAACATCATCTTCCATGCCGGCAAGCTGCTGGCGCTGGAAGAAGCGCATCTGCCGACCGAGATCGAGCCGGGCACGCTGGCCACGCGCGGCTATCACAACTATCAGGGCCGCGTCGCCGGCAGTTTTACCGCGCATCCGAAGGTCGATCCCGTCACTGGCGAGATGCTGTTCTTCGGCTACAACGCCGCGGGGCCGCTGACGCCTGCCCTCTCCTTCGGATCGATCGATGCATCCGGCAAGGCGACGCGCTTCGAACGTTTCGAGGCGCCCTATGCCAGCATGGTGCATGACTTCATCGTCACCGCGAACCATGTGCTGTTTCCGATCCTGCCCATCACCGGCAGCATGGAGCGCGCGATGAGCGGACGGCCGCCCTATGCCTGGGAGCCGGACAAGGGCGCCTATGTCGGCGTGATGAAGCGCAACGGCACGGCGAAAGACATCGTCTGGTTCCGTGCTGAGGCCTGCTACGTCTTCCATGTCATGAATGCGTGGGAGGACGATAACCGCATCATCGCCGACGTCATGCAGTTCGAGGAGGCGCCGCTGTTTCCGCATCCCGACGGCCGGCCGACCGATCCGGAGAAATCGCGCGCCCGCCATTGCCGCTGGACGTTCGATCTCTCAGGCAACACCGATCGTTTCCAGCAGACGTACCTGGACGATCTCACCGGCGAATTCCCGCGCATCGACGATCGTCGCGCCGGGCTGAAGAGCCGTCACGGCTGGTACGCCTGCGCCAATCCAAGACTGCCGATGTTCGGCGCACTCTCCGGCATCGTCCATGTCGACGGCAACGGCAAGCGGCTCGGCCATTATCTGCTACCCGCCGGCGACACCATCTCCGAGCCGGTCTTCGTCGAGCGATCGAGCGATGCAGCCGAAGGTGACGGCTGGCTGCTCGCCGTGGTCTGGCGCGCGCGCGAGAACCGCAGCGACCTCGCCGTGTTCAATGCCACCGACATCGAGGCAGGCCCCGCCGCACTGGTGCAGCTCGGCCACCGCGTGCCGGACGGCTTTCACGGCAACTGGGTGGGAGCGGCGTAGCTCTCGTCATTCCGGGGCGCGCCACTTAGCGCGAACCCGGAATCCATTTCGCTCCACGTGTTGCTGCCCGATAGATTCTCAGATGCGCAATTGCGCATCGTAGCTCGCGCTGACGTGCGCCTCGGAATGACGAAAGAGGAGTTTTCCATGGACATACCCTCGATCACCGGAGAGTGCCTCGCCGTCCTCGCCCTGGCCTGCGCCGCGCTCGCAGTCCAGACGATCCGGCTGCGGCGGAGCCGCCATACCGTCTTCAACGGCGGCATCCTGCTCTGCCTCGGCCTTGTGATCGCCTCCGCGCTGCCGATCCTGTCACGCCTGCCTTGGGCGGAATTGACCGAGGAGGCATCTGACCAAGTCGTTGCAGGCCTTCACCTTTTGGAGGTCGCATACGTCATTTTGACACTGTAAAGATTTTGCTTGACCGGCACCGACCCCTGAAGTAGAAATCTTTCCAGTGTAAAGATTAGCCTGACCGAGGCGGTCCATGACGATTTTCCTGATCCTCGCGCCCTACGGCGCCTTCACGTTCCTGATGCTGGTGACGTCGACCACGGTCAGCGTGTTCGCGGCTTCCGCGATCTGCCTCGCCACCATCGCGATCGATGTCGCGCAGGGCCGGTCGGTGAAGATCCTGGCTGCGGGCTCGGCGATCGTGTTCGCCGCAATCGGCATCTACCTCGCGCTGCGCGACCCCGCGCTGGGCACGCTCGGCGTCAAGCTGTCGGTCGATGTCGGCATCTTCGTCATCTCGCTCGGCTCGATGCTGCTCCGCCGTCCCTTCACGTTGCAATATGCGGTTGAATCGGTCCCGGCCGAGACCGCGGCGATGCCCGGCTTTCTCTATGCCAATTACGTCATCACCGGCGCATGGACCGCGGCCGCGCTGCTGATGGCGGCCGCCAATCTCGTGCTGCTCTACGTCCCCGGCCTTCCCCTCTGGTCGAGCCTTGCGGTCGCCTTCGCCGCCCGCAACAGCGCGATCTACTTCACAAAATGGTATCCCGAGTATCGCCAGATCAAGTACGGTACGCCGGCCGCCGCACTTCCCAACGCTCGTTGAACAGGATCGACGATGAAGGACGTATTCGCCCGCCTCGCCTCCGACTTCCTCTCCGCCATCGTCTTCCTGGTCGTCTATCTCATCACCGACAACGTCGTCCTGGCAACGTCGGTGGCGATTGCCGGTGCGATCGCGCAGGTGATCTACGCTCGCGTCAAGGGGCAGCAGCTCAACTACATGACCTATGCGAGCCTCGCGCTCGTCATCGTGCTGGGCACCGTCACGCTGCTGACCAATGATCCCCGCTTCATGCTGGCAAAGCCCTCGATCGCGCATTTCGCGATCGGCGCCATCATGCTCAAGCGCGGCTGGATGCTGCGCTACATGCCGCCGACCGTCGCCGAGACCGTTCCGGAATATGTCACCGCTGCGGGCTATGCCTGGGCGGTGCTGATGTTCGTGATCGGCGCCGGCATGATCGCGGTCGCCTCCACAGGCGATCTGAAGCTGTGGGCGTTCTACATCACGGTGGTCGCGGGCGGCGCCAAGATCCTCGCCTTTGCCGTGCAGTATGTCGTTCTGCGGCTCATCGTCACCAGCCGCCGGCGCGCCGCCGCCCGCGCCTGAAGCGCGATGCAATCGCGCTTCAGGTTGTTGTTTGAGCATGATCCTTATCGGAAAACCGCTACACACTTTTCCGGATCATGCGCTATGCCTCCAAGGCAGCGTTAGGCAGGCGCGCCGAGTTGGGTTATAGGCTCGCTCTGGACTGGCCGCGGATCGTCGCGGCCCGCCGGGATTTGTTCGGGAGACGGGAATGGCCGTAGACGGCAACTGGAATCTGACCATGACGACGCCGATGGGCGAGCGCAACGCGACGCTGAGCCTGAAGGCCGCCGGCGGCGCGCTCACGGGCACGCAAGGCGCGGAAGGAAATACCGCCGAGATCTTCGACGGCACCGTCAGCGGCGACGCCGTCAACTGGAAAGTCTCGATCACCAATCCGATGCCGTTGACGCTCGAGTTCATCGGAACGGTGTCCGGCGACAGCATGAGCGGCGAGATGGGCATCGGCCCGATGGGCAGTTTTCCGTTCACGGGCGTGCGGGCGTAAGGCCGCGTTGCGAACCGTGCGCGTGCTCCGTCTCATCGCGGCATCGATCCTGTGCATCGCGACACAAGCGGCGCGCGCGGATGACACCGAACCGGCGTGGCGCGCAAGCGCGCTCGCCATGGTGCCGGCGGGCTATGTCGCCGGCACGGCCTACCGGACCGAAGGATCGACCGGCTATCTCGCCGTTTATCCGGCGACGTCGAATGATCCGAAGACACCCGCAAGCGTGTTCGCCGCGCGCCAGGCGCTCGTGGTCACGCTGACGCCGGATGCGACGCGCGCCGTCTCAGCCGAGCTGAAGCCGCGCACCGGGCCGGATCCTGACAACGACGACACTGACTTCGCAAAGCTGCACGCCGATCTTACCGCCAAGCGCGCAACGCTGCCTGACGGCACCGAGCCCTGCGATCTCGGCGCCTGGTCGATCGACAAGGATCCGAGCGGTCTCAACGTGCGCGCCGAGCCGTCCGTGAAGGCACGCGTGCTCGGCACGCTGCCGCCGCCCTACCGTCTGAAGCTTGGCGGCGCCGAGAACACGCCCGACGGCGGCTGGCTGACCGAATTCCGCATCATCGGCTTCAAGGACGGCTGGTTTCTGATCGAAGGCGCCAAGCCGCCGGGCAAGGACTACGAGGACGACAAGAAATATCCGCGCAACGCGCCAAAGCCCTATGCCGGACGCGGCTGGGTCGCCACCAACAAGGTCGGCGCGAATTACGCCAATGGCTACACACGCGCGGGCGGGCTGTTCCAGGCGCCATTCGTCGATGCCGAATGGATGCCGGCCCAGCGCGAGCTTGGCGGCCCGATCGATGGCGACGGCGGGCCGAAGCGCATCTTTGCCTGCAGCGGCCTGTGGGGCCTCGTCGAGAGCCACGACGGCGTCCGCGGCTGGTGGCGCGCGCTGTGCTCCAACCAGGTCACGAATTGCAGTTAGTGCGGGTCGAGGCTTCGCCGATAACTCACTTCGTCATACGCGGGCTTGACCCGCGTATCCATCTTCCTTGAAGAGCGATGGATGGCCGGGTCAAGCCCGGCCATGACATCTCAGCCCAAATTCAACTCCTTGAAGAAGTCGTTGCCCTTGTCGTCGATGATGATGAAGGCGGGGAAGTCGACGACTTCGATGCGCCAGATCGCTTCCATGCCGAGCTCGGGATATTCGAGCACCTCGACCTTCTTGATGCAGTGTTCGGCGAGGTTCGCCGCTGCGCCGCCGATCGAGCCGAGATAGAAGCCGCCATACTTCTTGCAAGCCTCGCGTACGGCCGGCGCGCGGTTGCCCTTGGCCACCATCACCATCGAGCCGCCGGCCGCCTGGAACTGGTCGACGAAGGAATCCATGCGGCCCGCGGTGGTCGGACCGAACGCCCCGGAGGCGTAGCCTTCCGGCGTCTTGGCGGGGCCGGCGTAGTAGACCGGGTGGTTCTTGAAATAATCCGGCAGCGGCTCGCCCTTCTCCAGTCGCTCGCGCAGCTTGGCATGGGCGCTATCGCGCGCGACGATCATGGTGCCGGTCATCGAGACCCGGGTCTTGATCGGGTATTTCGAGAACGTCGCCAAAATGTCCTTCATCGGCTGGTTGAGGCCGATCTTGACGACCTCGCCGCCGAGCGACTGCTCGACCTGCGGCAGATACTGCGCCGGGTTGTGCTCGAGCTCCTCGAGATAGATGCCGTCCTTCGTGATCTTGCCGAGCACCTGGCGGTCGGCCGAGCAGGACACGCCAAGGCCAATGGGGAGCGATGCGCCGTGACGCGGCATGCGGATCACGCGCACGTCGTGGCAGAAATATTTGCCGCCGAACTGCGCGCCGACGCCGAGCGACTGCGTCATCTTGTGGATTTCCTTCTCCATCTCGACGTCGCGGAAGGCGTTGCCGTCCGGCGAGCCGTGGGTCGGCAGCGCGTCGAGATAGCGGGCGGAGGCGAGCTTCACCGTCTTCATGCAGAGCTCGGCCGAGGTGCCGCCGATCACGATGGCGAGATGATAGGGCGGGCACGCCGCGGTGCCGAGGGTGAGGATCTTCTCCTTCAGGAAGGCGAGCAGCCGGTCCTTGGTCAGCACCGAGGGCGTCGCCTGGAACAGGAAGCTCTTGTTGGCGCTGCCGCCGCCCTTCGCCATGAACATGAACTTGTAGGCGTCGTCGCCCTCGGCGTAGATCTCGCACTGCGCCGGCATGTTGTTGGCGGTGTTCTTCTCCTCGTACATCGACAAGGGCGCGACCTGCGAGTAGCGCAGGTTGCGGCGCAGGTAAGCGTCGCGCGCGCCTTCCGACAGCGCCGCCTCGTCGTCACCGTCGGTGATGACGTTGCAGCCCTTCTTGCCCATGATGATCGCGGTGCCGGTGTCCTGGCACATCGGCAGCACGCCGCCGGCGGCGATGTTGGCGTTCTTCAGGAAGTCGAGCGCGACGAACTTGTCGTTCGGGCTCGCCTCGCCGTCCTCCAGGATCGCACGGAGCTGCTTCAGATGGCCGGGCCGCAGGTAATGGTTGATGTCGCCGAAAGCCGCCTCCGACAGCGCCCGCAGCGCCTCGCGCGACACCACCAGCATGTCCTTGCCCAGGACCTTCTCGACCCTGACGCCCTCGGACGAAATCTTCTTGTAGGGCGTCTCGTCCTTGCCCAGTGGGAACAGCGGGGTGTGCTTGTAGGGCGGAACGGGCTTTGCGGGGTCGGGGAAGGCGGTGGGAGCGTTCATGGAGCGAATCTCGGGGTTTTGGAGCCCTCGCGCGGGCCCCTGGCATAGAAGCGTTCTAAGCTTTTTTGCCGTAAAGGGAAGGCGTTCCGGCGCGGTCGGGCCATCCCGATTCGACGTCATGACGGCCCTTTTTCGGTCACCGTCGGCCGGACGCAGGTGGTGATGATCGTGCCCGGCAGGCCTTGCGTCCACCCCTTGCGCTCGGCGCGCGACGAAGGTTGAATGCGCGCCCTAAGGGGCTTTTCATCATGATTTTCAAACCGAACTTCCGCGGCGCGATCCTGGTCGCCGCCGCCATCACCGGACTTGTGACCCTCGCCTCGCCCGCCCGCGCGGACCAGTGCGACGACATCGCAAAGCAGCTCGCGAGCGGCGTCGACAGGCTGAAGGTCAACTTCAAGGCCGCCAACATCATCTACCTCACCCACCCGGCGGCGAAGGAGCTGTCGCTCGGCTGCCGTGCGCAGGGACAGAACTATTCCAACGAGCTCTATGCCAAGGGCGACCGCAAGCCGACGCCGCAGTTCTATGACCTCGTCGCGTCCACCGCCGCGATCATCTTCACGGTGCCGAAGGACGACACCGCGAAGGGCGCGACGCGCTGCCTGAAGCGCATGGGCCTGCTCCGCGGCGACAAGGTGTCGATGCGCTTCAAGCGCCTCAACATGGATTGCTCGCGCACCAAGACGGAAGCGTCGATCGCGATCACGCGGCCGAAGGACGAGTAGAGGCGTCGTACCGCAGGCGCGCCCTACGCGCGTCGTAACGTCGCCCGCCACACACGCCGTCATTGCGAGCCAACGGGTCCGCGCGAAGCGCGGCCCGATGACAGGCTCCGCGAAGCAATCCAGAATCCCTCCGCGGAGACAGACTGGATTGCTTCGCTACGCTCGCAATGACGAGGAGAGATCGCGTCGTCTCTCAGACATAGTTCGATAACGCACAAGAGAGCGCAGCACACCGCACCAGATCCCTCGCATTTTAACGATTGGCTTGAAGGAAATTTCGCTCCTCGCGGGGCAAGGTCACTTGCTTCCATGTGTGAGGATTTGTGGATGAGCGTTTCTACCGTTGCGCCGCCGCCGATCGCGATCGTGGTCCCGAGCTACGACACGACCAAGCAGCAGGACGATCAGGCCAAGACCAAAGACGCCGACCCGACCTACAAGCCGCAGCCGCCGGTGCCGCTGCCGCCGGGCCAGGGCACGCGGATCGATCAGCTCGCCTGATCGATCCTTTTCCCAGTGAAGCGCCCGATCCGGTCGATCGGGTTTTTCGCGTGTCCGGCGTGTGGTGAGCGCGCATCGCCCGAAACGGCCGGTCCGGAACGGGGGCTGCCGCCGGACTCCCTCTGGGCCGGCTAATCATCGAGTTCCTTGTAGCGGCGGAAGATGCCCTGCTCGTTGAAGGCAATGCGGCGCTCGCTCGCAAGATAGGCCTTGATGTTCGGACGCGCCGCAACGCGATCGTGCAGGCCGACGAGGCCCGGGATGTCTGCCTCGAACGCCTTCATGCGCCTGGGGAACGCATAGCGCAGTCCGGCGACGATCTGGAACAGCGAGAGATCGACATAGGTCAGCCGGCGGCCGGTGACGTAAGTGCCGCCATTGCCGACGAGCAGCTGCTGGAAATAGCCGAGATATTTCGGCACGCGCTCGCTCCAGAACTCGGCCGTGCGCTTCTTCGCTGCGGGCCGCGCGTCCTCGTAATAGAGCGAGGGCCCAAGTGGATGATGGGTGTCGTGGACCTCGAGCACGAAGTCGGTGATGGTGAGCTGGAGCTGGTGCACCCAGAGCCGGCCGGCTTCCGTCTTCGGCGCAAGGGCGTGGCGGGCGCCGAGATAGAGCAGGATGTTGGCGGTCTGGCCGATGACGAGCTTGCCGGCTTTCAGGAACGGCGGCGCGAACGGCGGCGTGCCCTCATGCGCGTCCATCATCTTCATCATCGCAGCCGTGCCGCGCGGGCCGCGCGCGACGTCGACGTAAGCCGCACCCGCCTCCTCCAGCGCCAGCCGCACATATTCGCCGCGGCCCTGAATCTCGGGCCAGTAGTAGAGTTCGTATTTCATGGGAGGGGTCCGTGATTGCGTTGCGGCAAGTGTAGCACGCAACCACGAACTCCATGACGGTGGACGGTGTTCCGCGCCTCAATTCGCCGCGAAGCAATACAGCAGCCCGTCGCCACCCGTACTCTTCAAGTCGGCCTGCGAGCAGCCGCCATCGGGACCGCGCGAGGGATGCGAGCTGTTCCACGATTTCGACGGCTCGTCGTCGCGCAGGCCCCGCCGGTCGGCATGGCCGACCACCGCAGCACCTTGCGTGCTCGACGACCAGTTCTTGCAGGTCTTGTCGTCGCCGGCGGCAAATGCGGTGCCGTCGGGTTGCGTCCCCGTGAGGATGTCGTGGCGGTTCGGCGTATCGCCGGCTCCGTTGTTGACCTCGCCCTTCTCGCTGAGCGCCGTCTGCTTGGTCAGGTTGTTGGCGGGGCCATGCAGGTCGGCAACGTCCTTGGCGATGACCGCGCCCTTCGCATTCTGCCACGGCCCCTTGCCGATGCGGTCGCGCGCGTTGACGGCCGGCTTGCCGTCGGCGGCCTGGGTCGAGAGATAGGCGCGCCAAGTTTTGGCGCCGGCGCCGGCCGATTGCGCGAGCTTCTGGCAGTGGGCGTCGGCCCCTTCCAGGCCGCCAAGATCGGCGCCCTTGCCCGGCCCGCTCGAGGTCACGAAGAAGGTCATGTCGGCTGACTGCGCCCGCACCGATGGACTTGCGAAGACCGCGAGCGCAACGCCTGCTGGCACGATGACCCTGGCAATAATGCTCATCCTATCCTCCCGATTGGTCCCGCGGTTGCGTCTGGCAGGCCCGTTTTTGATCCTCTGACATGAACCCGTCACGACGGACATTATTCCGGCATTCCAGCGGCCATCCGCCGCACGCGCGTCACCTCGAGCTGCGGCGCGGGAGCGGCGCCCCGAAGGCCGTGTCGATTAATTGCTTCCCGGGACCGTAGCGCCGGGTGAGCATGCCAGCACGGGCCGATCCTCAAGCGATCGCCCAGGGGAGGACGCGGGAGGCCGTTGCGGAGCCGTTCAGGGCGGCATCCGCGATCACATCGGGGCTGCCGCCGGGCGCGGCGCGAGGGGAGATCGTCATGCACTGGAACACCGTCCGCCCAATTGCGGCAATTGCCGGCTATGCCGCGCTTTGCTGCCTTGCCATCGGTCCGGGCTGCGCCTCGGCCGCGGAATTGCTCAAAGCCCGGCTCGCGCAAAACCTCGGACCGATCTCCGGCCTTGCGATCGTCGCCAAATCGAAGGGGATTTTCGAAAAGAACGGACTGGACATCACGGTCTCGAACTTCACGTCCGGCAAGCAGTGCCTGGACACCGTGATCGGGGGCGGCGCCGACATCGCGACGACGGCGGAGGCGCCGGTCACAGCTTCAGCGATGGCAAACCAGCCCATCGCCTTCGTCGCCGGCATGGAATATTCCGACCTCAAGACGGTCGTCGCGGCCAAGGCCGGCGTCAAGACCAAGGCAGACCTGCGCGGCAAGCGAATCGGATTCACGGCCGGCACCGGCAGCGAGGTCTACACGGCGACTTTGCTGAAGTCGGCGGGATTGACTCCCAAGGATGTCACCCTCGTCAACCTGCGGCCGCAGGAGATGCTGCCGGCACTTGCAGCCGGCAGCATCGACGCAATCGACACTTGGGAACCCCACATCGCCAACGCGAAGAAGGCCCTGGGCGAAGCCGTCGCTGAGCTCGATACAACGGGCACTTACTCGGAAACGTTCAACATCGTCGTCATGAGGACCTATCTGGATGCCAACCCTGCGGTGGTCGAGAAGTTCATCGCCGCACTGATCGACGCCGAGGTCTGGATGAAGGCACACCAGGATGAAGCGATCACGGTCGTGGCGGACGCGGTCGGCATGAAGCGGGACGACCTCGCTCCCATCTGGGCCGACTATGTCTACCGGGTGCGTCTCGACGACCGGCTGATCGAGATACTCAAGACCCATTCCGCATGGCGCCTCGAGAGCGGCAACCATCCTCCGGGCGCGGCGATGCCCGACTTCAGCAAGGTCGTCGTCGCCGAGCCGCTGAAGAAGATCGACCCCGCACGCGTCACCCTCTCGTGGAAATAGGCACCCGCACAGCCATGCAGGATGGCACTTCAGCACGACAGGAGATTGCTCTCCGCACCGGCGGTCGGCGGCCGGATTCAGCCCGTCTTCGCCGCCTCAATATTCTGGTCGGGGCGCTTTCGCTTCCCCTGTTCGTCGGCCTCTGGGAACTGGTCTCTCGTTCCGGGGCCGTCAACATGGTTCTGTTTCCGCCGCCGACGGTGGTTGCTGCGGCGGTCCTTGAATGGATACGAAGCGGACAGTTCCTTGGCGATCTGCTGGCCAGCCTCTTTCGCGTCACCACGGGATTCATCGTAGGCGGCGTGCTCGGCATCCTGCTCGGTATCCTCACCGGCCAATTCCCTGTTATGTCGAGCCTGCTGTCCCCGCTATTCCATATCCTCCGGCCAATTCCGCCGATTGCTTTCGTGCCGATCGTCATCCTCTGGTTCGGCCTGTCGGAGGCGGGAAAGCTGTTCCTCGTCGTATGGGGCGTGTTCTTCACGGTTTGGCTTTCGACCCACATCGGCGTGCAGAAGGTCGACCGCGGCCTGATTCGGGCGGCGTTGATGCTCGGCACGCCCCGGCGGCAGATGCTCCAGGAGATCGTGCTGCTCGGCGCGCTTCCCTACATCGTGGTCGGGTTGCGCACCGCCGTCAGCATCTCTTTTTACACGCTTGTCGCGGCCGAACTTGCAGGCACTTTCGCCGGCATCGTCTACAGGATCGAGATTGCGCAGCAGAATTTGCAAACCGGCCAGGTCATGGGCGGGCTCGCAGCGCTCGGGTTGATTTCGTTCATCGCAGATCGGCTGTTTTCGGCTCTTGCGGAACGTACTGTCTGGTGGCGTTGATGTCGGGAGCTCGATCGATCATGAAACTGGCTCTGGCAAGTTCGCCAGCCTCGGTCGAATCGGCGCGGAAACAACCGGCCATTCAAGTCTCGAACCTGAGCATCGTTTTTGACACCAATCGCGGGCAGACCATCGCGGTGGATCGCGTTTCCTTCGACGTGGCGCCCGGCGAGTTCGTCTGCATCGTCGGGCCCTCCGGCTGCGGCAAGTCGACGGTGCTCAACACGATCGCCGGACTGGAAGTGCCGTTTGAAGGCGACATCATGGTCGAGGGCTCGCGTGTCTACAGCCCGCGACCCGATGTCGGCATGGTGTTCCAGCAGCCGCATCTTTTCCCCTGGAAGTCTGTCCGCAGGAACATCGCCCACGGCCCCAGAATGCTTGGGAAGTCCAGGACGGAAGCGAATGCCATCGCCGACGATCTGATCGCGATGATCGGTCTCAAGCGTTTCGCCGACGCCTATCCGAACACGCTGTCGGGCGGCATGCAACAGCGCGTGGCGATCGCGCGAGCGTTGGCCAATCAGCCCCGCGTGCTGCTGATGGACGAGCCCTTCGGGGCCCTCGACGCGCAGACCCGGGCGGTGATGCAAGACAATCTGCTGGAGCTGCGCGACCGGATCAAGGCGACGATCGTGTTCGTCACGCACGACATCGATGAAGCCATCGTGCTGGCCGACCGCGTTCTCATCATGAGCGCGGGCCCCGGCCGTATCCTGCGCGAAGTCGCGGTCAAGCTGCCGCGCCCGCGGTCGAGTTCTGTCATGGTCGAGCCAACCTATCTCTCCCTCAAGAAGGATTGTCTCGACGTGATCCGCGCAGAAGGGCTGCGGGCGTTCAATCAGTCGGACGCGAGCTGATCGCCCGGAACTCGGACATCGAGAAGGCCCGCAGCGCGCTGGCATGGTTCTTGAATAATCGATGCCGGGTCTCACGGTGGAGCCGGCGATGCACAGGGCGAATAGCGCGATAGCGGCAGGCGTGATGCTGGCAGAGTCGGACAATCTCGTCAGGCCGCTGCCCGGCTTGCTGGACGGTCTCAACCGGGCTGACTGCAATCGGTTGCGTGCGATCGGACGCGAGAAGGCCCTGGAAGCCGGCCAACTGGTTTGGTCTCAGGGCGACACGCAGGCCGGGATCTACCTGATCAGCGAGGGACGCATCCGCAGCTACTATGCGGCGCCGTCGGGGCGCGAGGTCACGCTCGCCTACTGGTTTCCCGGCAATTTCGTCGGCGGCCCCGACATATTCGGAACGGGCCCGCACATGTGGACATCGGTTGCGGCCGAACGCAGCCGGTTGACGTTCATGCCCGGACCGGCGCTGCGGCGGCTTGCGCTGGAATCGCCGGCGATCGCCGTCGCCCTGCTGGATGCCCTGGCATTCAAGGCGCGATGCTATTCGGCGATGGCCCAGATGCTCGGGACGCGCTCGGTGACCGAGCGGCTGCATAGCCTGTTGATCTTCCTGTCGCACGTCTACGGCGTGAAGCGCGACGGCGAGATCGTCGTCGGAATGCCGTTTACCCACGGCGATCTCGCCAATCTCATCGGATCAACCCGCCAATGGGTGACCGTACAACTCGCGCGGCTCCAGGAGGAAGGCGTGATCAGGTACGACAGATCCGTGATTTCGATCCTGGATCTTTCGACGCTCGGGCAGCAGGCGGAATAATATCCGCCCTTCAGCCGCCAGACTTCAATTCGAACGCCGCTTGGCCTGCGCTGGCCTCGAACCGCCGCGCCAGTCCGATCAGCGCGCGATCATGCCAGGCCGGCGCCAGCAGGGTCACGCCTATGGGCATGCCGTTCGGCAATGTCGCATTCGGAACCGCCACGCCGCAGAGATCGAGCAGATTGGCAAAGTACGAGTAGTAGCCGAGGCGATTGTTGAGGGTGATCGGATCGCGATCCATCTCCTCCAGTGTGAACGGCCGCGGTGCGGTCGGGACCACCAGCGCATCGATACCAGCAAAGATCGCCTCGGCGTCGCGGCGAAGTCGGTGCAACCGGTGAATGGCACCAAACGTGTCGATCGCTGAATAGCCGGCGGCTGAGCCCAGCACGGTCCTCGTGACATCGAGCAGGGAGCCGGAATCGATGTCCATCAGCGAAGCGATGGCCGAGTGCCGCTCCGCGACCCATGGTCCGCTGAACATCAACTCCCCGGCCTGGCGGAACGGGGCGAAGTCCACCTCGATCGCCGTCCCTCCGATCTGTGTGAAACGCTCGCAGGCGCGCTCATAGAGCTCGCCGCATTCCGGCATGCCGAAGCATTCGAGATCGGCGGACGCGATGCGGCCGAACCGGAACGATGGCGCCGTCCCTGTGGCGAAAGAAACGGCCCTGGGCAAGCGGCTGTAGGGATCTTCGAAATCGAACCCTTCGATGATGTCGATGATCGCCTCGCCGTCGCTGACGGTATTGCAGAACACCGAAACGCAATCGATCGTCGGGCAATTCGGCACCAGCCCGCGCGATGACACCAGCCCAACGGTCGGCTTGATTCCGACGATGTTGTTGAAGCCGGCAGGTATGCGGCCGGACCCGCCGGTATCGGTACCGAGCGCGAACGCGACGTGCCCGGCCGCCACGGCGACCGCGGACCCGGAACTGGAGCCGCCCGAAACATAGCGCGCATCGGCAACCGACGCGCAGGGGCCATAGGGCGAACGCGCGCCGGACAGGCCTGTGGCGAACTGATCGAGATTGGTCTTTCCAAGGCAAATTGCGCCGGCCGCGGTGAGGCGTTCGACGCTGTGCGCGGAATGCCAGGGCGTGTAGCTGAACGCCGGGCATGCGGCCGTGGTCGGCATTCCCTCGACATCGATATTGTCCTTCACACCGAAAGGAATGCCGAGCAGCGGAAGATTTTCGCCCGTCCGCGCGCGTGCCACCAGCTTGCGGCATTCTTCGAGCGCCTCCTCCCGCGGGCGGAGATAGATCCAGCAATTGCGGTCGCGCTCGGCCTCGATCCGGTCGTACGCCGTTTCGATCGCCTCCAGCGCCGAGGACGAATTCCTGGCGATGGTTTCGTGATTGGTCCTGCAGCGCGCGACAGACTGAGTCACCGAATATCTCCTTCTCCAACCGGCAGGCGCGAAATTGCGGGAGCTCTGCATGGGCAACAAGCAATTAAGTGCTTCGCCCAAATGGTCGGCCGTATCAGGACATATGCGGCTCAAAGAAAAAGGCGCCGTGCCAGAGGCACGACGCCCTTATTGTTCAATTCGCTCGCGATCAGTTGGTCTGCTGGATCGCCGACAATTCCCAGCCGCTGCCCGGCCGGCGTGCGAAAGTCCAGACTTCAGTGACTTCGCCCGGCTGCTCGCTGCCGGCGACGAGCGCGCCGGTGTTGCGGTCGACCGTTTTGTCGGTGAGGGCGAAGCGCAGCGCCACCGTCGCGTAGTCCGTCTCGCCTTCGCGCCAGGCTTCCGCCAGGTCGCCCTGCAACAGTTTCACGTTGGAAGTCTTGTTGACGACGTTGCGCGCGCGATTCTCGCCAAGGTCCTTCTCGAAATAGGAGACCATCTCCGGCGTCGCGAGCGTGTGCAGCTTTGCCACGTCCTCGTTCGACCAAGCGGACTGGATCTCGCCGAGCAGGCGCTCGAACGCCTCATAGTCATCCGGCTTGATTTCGAGCGGCGCGTTGTTGGCGCCGAAGCCGAAGCCACCACCGCCGAGACCGCTGCGATAGTTCGTCTGCGGTCCCGGACCGGCACCAGCATCAGCATTGGCGTAAGCCGCCTGCGGCGTGTGGCGGCGCTGCCACCATGACATCGCCAGCCGCACCACGAGCACCACGAGCGCGATCTGAATGATCAGGCCAATGATCGACGACAGGCCGCCGAGGCCGCCGAACAGGCCGCCGCCGAACAGCATGCCCAGCAGGCCTGCGCCGAGGAAGCCGGCCGCAAGGCCGCCCATGAAGCCGCCGGCACGGCCGAACAGGCCGCCGCGCGCGGGCGCGGCCGCGGCCGAATTCATGCCTGCGCCCGGCTGGGTGTAGGTACGGTTGAACTGCGAGGCCGAGCCCGGCGCGGTCGTGGTCGACGGCGGCGCCGAATAGGTGCGCGAGCCGCGCGAACCCGACGACATGCCGCCACCGACGCGCGCGTCGGCGGACGAGATCGCCAGCGCTGTCGGCAGCGCAAGCGCCAGCACGACGGCGATCGTCTTGAAGAGACTGCGGGAGCGTTGCGAGAAATTCATGTTCGTTTCCCAAATCCCCGGCATGGGGACGTGTCCCTAAGATGGGCAGCCGGCGCGAAAAGTGAAGCCGGTTTCGGAACTTGTAGCTGCGGCCCTCAGTCGCGGGGATGTGGCAAAAGCCCATATTTGGCGAGGGTTTGGCCGGACAGCGCGCGGGGGCCATGGTCGCCGGTTACCGGCGGGTTTACGAGGGCGATTCCGGTTTTTCCCCGCCATTTGGAGGCGCGGCTCTCTCCACCGTCATTGCGAGCGCAGCGAAGCAATCCAGAATCTTTCCGCGGAGACAGTCTGGATTGCTTCGCTACGCTCGCAATGACGGAGAATGCGGAAGCGGCGTGCCGCAGCTCACCCCTGCTTCGTCATCGTCTCCTTCACCGCCGCCACGAGCTGGCTGAGCGTGAACGGCTTTGGCAGGAAGTCGAACTGCTGGCCTTCGGGCAGGCTCTTCTCGAACGCGTCCTCGGCGTAGCCGGAGACGAAGATGAACTTGATGTCGGGGTTCTTCTCGCGCATCGCCTTCAGCAGCGTCGGGCCGTCCATCTCCGGCATCACCACGTCGGAGACGACGAGATCGATCGCGCCGCTCTGCTCCTCCAGCATCTCCATGGCCTCGACGCCGTTCTCGGCCTCGACCACCGTGTAGCCGCGCGAGCGCAGGCCACGTGCGTTGAGCGCGCGCAGGCCCTCCTCGTCCTCGACCAGCAGGATGGTGCCCTGTCCCGTCAGATCGGTGCGCGGCTTCGCTTCGGCCGCCGCGGGCGCGGCTTCCTTCGCAGCACCATTGGCCGCGCTGACCACTGCCGCGGGCTGCTCGACCTGCACCTCCGGCTCGGCGTGATGGCGCGGCAGGAAGATGTGGAACGAGGTGCCCTGCCCCGGCTCGGAATCGACATAGATGAAGCCGCCGGTCTGCTTGACGATGCCGTAGACGGTGGAGAGGCCGAGGCCGGTGCCCTTGCCGACTTCCTTGGTCGAGAAGAACGGCTCGAAAATCTTGTCGCGGATGTCGGCGGGGATGCCGGTGCCGGTGTCGGCGACCTCGATGCGCACATAGTCCGCCGCCGGCATGCCCTTGTAGGCGAGCTTGCCCGCATCCTCGGTGGCGACATTGGCGGTGCGGATGATCAGCTTGCCGCCATCGGGCATGGCGTCGCGCGCGTTCACCGCGAGATTGACGATCACCTGCTCGAACTGGGAGACGTCGACCTTCACCGGCCAGAGGTCGCGGCCGTGGATCAGGTCGAGCTTGACCTTCTCGCCGATCAGCCGGCGCAGCAGCATGGTGAGGTCGCTCAAGGCATCGCCGAGATCGAGCACCTGCGGCCGCAGCGTTTGCCGCCGCGAGAACGCCAGCAACTGCCGCACCAGCGTCGCGGCGCGCGTCGCGTTCTGCTTGATCTGCATGATGTCCTGGAACGACGGATCGGTCGGCTTGTGCGCGTTCAGCAGGAAGTCGTTCGCCATCATGATGGCGGAGAGCACGTTGTTGAAGTCGTGGGCGATGCCGCCGGCGAGCTGGCCGACCGTCTCCATCTTCTGCGACTGGTTGATCTGGTTCTCCAGCGCGCGCCGCTCGGTGGTCTCGAGCATGTGCACGATGGCGGCTTCCGCGTCGTTCTCGGCCGCGTCGACCGGCGTGACGAAGAACTGGCCCCAGCGCTCCTTGGTCCCTTCCAGCGCCACCTCGACCGGCGCGATGTCGGCCTTGCCTTCGGCGGCCTGGTTGATGGCCGTGATCACCAAGTGGCGGTCACGTGAATTGATGGCGCGGAAGATCGACTTGCCGGCGCTGTCGAGACCGAGGCCCTGCGCAAGCTTGGCGTAGCGCGCGTTTGCGCGCACGACGTTGCCGCCGCGGTCGACGGTGGCGATCGCCATCGGCGTGTGGTCGAAGAAGCGCATGAAACGCACTTCGGCGGCGCGGTCCGGATCGCTGCGCTCGTCGCGGGCGCGGCTGATCACGAGCGTGCGCGACGGCCCCGGCGCGCCGTCGGCGCCGAAGGCGAGCTTGTGGTAGAGCCGCACCGGCATGGTCTTGCCGGTGCGCATGCGCAGGTCGATGTCGAAGACCTCGGTCTTCACCTCGCCCGGCACCGCCACGATCGAGCTGAGCAGCGAGGCGCCGTCGCCGGAGACGATGTCAGCGAGCTTCAGCCCGCCCGAGCCGATCTCGGCGAGGTCGTAGTCGAGCCAGTTCGCCAGCGTCGCGTTGACGTAGGCGAGCTCGCCGGCCGGATTGACCGAGAAGAAGCCGCAAGGCGCGTGATCGAGATATTCGATCGCATGCTGGAGCTCCTGGAACACGTCCTCCTGGCGCTCGCGGTCGCGGGTGATGTCGGCGATCGACCACACCGCGTATTTCGCCTCGCGCTTTCCGGTGCCGAGCGGCCGCACCCGCATGCGCAGCCAGCGGCCCTGGCTGCCGTCATGGCCGGAGATGCGCACCTCTTCCTGCTGCCGCTTGCCTTCGCGGGCGGCTTTCAGCAGCCGGAACACGGCTTCGGAGACGTCGGGATTGCCGATGAAGACGCGCTCGACGGGGCGCACGTCCTGCGGGCCGGTGGCACCGGTCAAGGTCAGATAGGCCGCATTGGAATAGACCACATGGCCGCGCGGATCGGTGACCGCCAGGCCGTCGAAGGCGTGATCGGCGATCCGTCCCATCACGGGGTCGTCGAGACTACGGTCGACGAAGCGGATGATGCCGGCGGCGAAGGCGAACAGGTTGAACAGGCCGACCATCGCCAGCACGGCGAGGACGCCGAGGATATAAGGCTGCGCCTGCGCGCGCCCGAGCGTCATCAGCCCGACGGCGACGGCGACGAGGCCGGCGGCCACCAGCAGCACCAGCGCAATGCTGCCCGAGCGCGGCGACGGCTCGTGCGCCGCAACGGGCTCGCGTGTGAGGTCGTGGTCGGTCTCGGCGGTCATTTCAAGCTGGCACAGCCTGTCGGCAGAGAATCAACGCGCTACGGGGCGCGTGGGGTCCTCCCTGCCTGAATCGGACCCGCAGGCGCAAGGGCAGCAAGGGCGAAAGGTACGCTGATTCCCAGATTACGGCCATTTCCGGTACTTTTCGGGCATTTTATCCTCGCCCGGCGCCGAATCCGTGCTTCAGGCGCATGACGTAGCCGATGACCTCCGCGACCGCATGGTAGTGCTCGGTCGGGATTTCCTGGTCGATGTCGACGGTGGCGTAGAGCGCGCGGGCCAGCGGCACGTTCTCGACGATGGGGATGTCGTGCTCGCGCGCGATCTCCCTGATCTTGAAGGCGAGATTGTCGACGCCCTTGGCGACGCAGATCGGCGCCTGCATGCCGCGCTCGTAGGACAGCGCCACCGAATAGTGGGTCGGGTTGGTGATGATCACGGAGGCCTTGGGAACCGCCGCCATCATGCGCTTCTTGGCGCGCTGCTGCCGCAGCTGCCTGATCTTGCCCTTGATGTGCGGGTCGCCTTCGGACTGCTTGAATTCTTCCTTGATCTCCTGGAGCGACATCTTCTGCCGCTGGAACCAGCTTCGGTACTGGAAGAAGTAGTCGCCTATGGCGATGATCGCGAGCGCCGCGACCACCGCGCCGAGCAGATGAATGGTCAAGCTGGTGGTGGCGCCAAGCATGGCGGCCGGATCGAGCCTGACCATCGCCTCCATGCGATGCCGCTCCGGCCACAGGATCGTGGCCATGACCGCGCCGAGCACGATCAGCTTGCCGAGGCCCTTCAGGAAGTTCGCGGCCGCCTGCTTGCCGAAGATGCGCTTGAAGCCGGCTGCGGGCGAGAGCTTGCTGAATTTGGGCTTGAGGGATTCGGCCGACCAGACCAGGCGGTGCTGGAGCATGTTGCCGGCGATGGCCGCCAGCACCAGCATCAGCAGGGGCACGCCGACCGCCGCGAGCACGGCGAATTCGATCTGCTGCATCAGCGCGAGCAGGGCCCGGCCGTCGGTCTTGATCATCCAGGAATTGGCGAGCAGGTTGCGCATCGGCGTCACTAGGCCGCTGCCCACCGAGCCCGAGAAGGTCGAGACCACGAGCGTGCCGCCCGCGATCATGAACCAGGTGTTGATCTCCTGGCTCTTGGCGACGTCGCCGCGTTCGAGCGCCTCGTCGAGGCGTTTTTGCGTCGGGTCTTCTGTTTGACTGTCTGGATCGTTGTCTTCCGCCATCGATCCCCCGTTACCTGAGCGGCATCATCTGGTGCATGACACCGATGAAGTAATCCAGGAATGTGCCCATCATCGCCGTGAGCACCACGGCGAGCACCAGGAAGCCCACGAAGATCGACAGCGGCACGCCGACGAAATAGACCTGCATCTGCGGCATCAGCCGCGCCAGCACGCCGAGCCCGATGTTGAAGACGAGGCCGAACACCAGGAACGGTCCGGAGAGCTGCAAGCCGAGGCGGAACGCGGCGGCGAAGGCGCGTGTCGCCAGCGAGGCGACATCGCCGCTCGACACGGTCTCGCCCGGCGAGAAGATCGCATAGCTGTCGTTCAGCGCCGCGATCACCAGATGATGGCTGTCGGTGGCGAACAGCAGCGTCACCCCGAGCATGGTCAGGAAGTTGCCGACCAGCACGCCCTGCTGTCCCTGCGTCGGATCGACCGAGGTGACGAAGCCGAGCCCCATCTGCTGCGCGATCACGGAACCCGCGACCTGGAGCGCCGACAACGTCACGCGGGCGGTTGCCCCCAGCACGATGCCGATCGCGATTTCATGCAGCATCAGCACCAGCAGCGGCGCCAGCGAGCCCATGTCGACCTGATAGGCGCTGCGATGCAGCGGCAGGATGATCAGCGTGAGCAGCAGCGCGATCGACAGCTTTATCCGCGTCGGGATGTTGGTCTCGCCCAGGCCCGGCAGCAGCATCACCATCGCGCCGACCCGGGCGAAGACGAGCATGAAGGCCGCCGCAAGCGCCGGCAGCAGCGAGACGTCGATGCGCATAATCGAATGCCTCGGCTCCAACATTCGCACGCCATCGCGGCAGGCACTTTTGCGAATGTTGGAGCCAAAGAGGCATTCGCAAATATCAATAGTCGTGCGGCTATTGGATTTGACATTCGCCAACGCGACTCGCGGAGCCCCCAGGGCGAATGTCAAATCCACCGCACGACGCATCTTGCCTCAGCCGCCGATGATTCGCGACGAGATCCGCAGCATGTGGGCGTGGAGCGCGTCGGCCATGAACGGCAGCGCCAACAGCATTGTGGCGAAGATGGCCAGAATCTTCGGCACGTAGATCAGCGTCTGCTCCTGGATCTGCGTCAGCGCCTGGAACAGCGACACGATCACGCCGACCACGAGGCCGACCACCATCAGGGGCGACGACACGATCACGATCGTCCAGATCGCATCGCGCGCGACGTCAAGGGTCTCGGGTCCGGTCATTGCAGAATTCCTTGTTCAAGCTTCATCCCCGCCACCGCGACGAGGAACCGATGCCCTCTCCCCCGTCATTGCGAGCGAAGCGAAGCAATCCAGACTGCCGTGGCGGAAAGTTTCTGGATTGCTTCGCTACGCTCGCAATGACGATCGGGAGCGAGCAGGGCCGAAAATCAGATCGGCATCTTCATGATGTCTTCATACGCCGAGATCACGCGGTCGCGGACCGAGACCAGCGTGGAGACGGCAACGTCGGTGTCGGCGACCGCCGTCACCACGTCCATCACGTTGGCCTTGCCGGCGGCCATCGCCACCGTCTGCGCGTCGGACTTGCGGCCGGACTCCATGACGCTGCCGACGGCGTCTTTCAGGAGCGAGGCGAAGGACTGCCCGCTCGCTTCGCTGCCCTTGCCGGCGCCGCTGTTCTCCAGCACCCGGGCGAGGTTGGCATAGGCGTTGGCTGCGATTGTCGGTGATGCCATGGCTCAAATGTCCTGTTCAGCTCTTGAGGATGTCGAGCGTGCGCTGGATCATCCGGCGCGTCGCACTGATGATGTTGAGATTGGCCTCGTAGGACCGCTGCGCATCGCGCATGTCGGTCATCTCGACCACCGAGTTCACGTTGGGATATTTGACGTTGCCGGTGGCATCCGCCGCCGGATTGTTCGGTTCGTATTTGGTGCGGAAGTTGGACTGGTCCGGCTTGATCCTGCCGAGGGTGACGACCTGCGCGTCGAGCGTGCGGTCGAGCGCGGAGGAGAAGGTCGGCACCTTGCGCCGGTAGGGATCGCCGCCTGATGTCTGCGAGGTCGAATCCGCGTTCGCGATGTTCTCCGAGATCACCCGCATGCGTCCGGCCTGCGCGCGCAGGCCGGAGGTCGCGATCGCCATCGAGCGGGCAAAGTCGCTGCTGTCATTCGCCATGATGCGCCTCCTCTAGCTCTTCCGTTCCGGGATCATGCTCTAGCCCTTGCCGATCGCGGTCTTGAGCAGATGCAGGCTCTTCGAATAGAGCGAGGTCGCCGCCGCGTAGTCCATCTGGTTGCTGGCGGCCTTCATCATCTCCTCTTCGAGATTGACGGCGTTGCCCGCAGGGCGTGTCTCGAAGCCCGCATTCTTGTTCTGGTCGAAACCCGAGGCCGCCCCCGATGGCGTCATGTGAGACGCGCTGGTGACGGTCATTGCCAGCGGGCCCATCGACCCCGTGACCGCGCCAGCCTTGTCGAGCTTCGGCTCGACCAGGTCGCGCGGCCGGAATTTGGGCGTGTCGGAATTGGAGACGTTCTCGGACAGGACGCGCTGGCGTTCCTGATGCCACTGCATCTTGGTGCGAAGCGCCGACAGCACCGGGAGGTCGTTGATGGACATCGTCGCGGCTCCTTCCGCCTCCTCCGGATCCAGGTCCGAAGCTAGGCAGAATTTGCCGCCTGTATGGTTAACAGGTGGTTAAGGATGCCACAGATGCATGTCCCGCACCGGGACAGGAATTCGTTCCCCCGTGATTCTACGCCTCCAAAAGTGGCATTAACCCAATCGCTTGGCGGTACATGCTCAGCCCAAGAAGTCATTTTGGATCGAGCGATTCATAGGTTATTAAGAGTTGGGGACGGCAAAACTTGCCGTGGGACGTTAAGAAATCGCAGTTTGGGGCATCGTAGGCCGGTGGTTGGCGCGTCTGACCATGGGCACGAGAAGAGCGCCATTTCTCGGGGACAAGTATGCAAGGCAGCCCTATCACCTTCATCGTCGCGTTCATCGTCGTTCTGGCGTTGATCGGCGTCGCTGCATGGCTGGTTCGCCGATTCGCCAGCAGCCGGCTCGGCGCCAACACCCAGCGCGGCCGGATGCCCCGGCTCGCCGTGATCGATGCCGCCGCCGTCGACGGCCGGCGCCGCCTGGTGCTGGTCCGGCGCGACAATGTCGAACATCTCCTGATGATCGGCGGCCCGACCGACATCGTCGTCGAGCCCAACATCGTGCGCGCCGCGCCCGGCCGCGACCAGCTTCCGCAGCGTTCCAACTCCGCCGAACCGCCGCGCCTCGCCCCAACGCCGGATGCCGGCGGCTGGGCCGACGAGACGCCGCGGCCCGAAATGCTCGATCACCCCGAGCCGCAAATGCCCGAGCCGCCGCCGCGGCCCGCGCGCCCGTCCTTCGCCGACGAAGTACGCCGGCCCGCGCCCGCACTGGCCGAACGCCGCAGTGAGCCGCCACTGGCCGG